>CAYOHL010000100.1:0-1551 GCA_964403775.1 uncultured Methanosarcinales archaeon | reverse complement strand
CACGCATAGAGGATTTGGCTTAAAATCCAAATCCCCTTAGCTCGCTTCGCTCGCACTGCGGCTCTCGGTATATGGACATCGTCGATGGCGACCTTAACATTATTCAAGCAGCCACATCCACAATGGAACATAAACTATTTCTTTCTCATTTACCTTTTCAATTTTTGATTCACTCTCTGTTATTATCAGCCCTTTTTTCAGCTTGAATTTGTCCATTGCTTCAAGCAATCCATCTAACTCTCTTTTTCTTGTTTTTTCATCATCTAACTTATAACAAACCTGAATTAAATCACTAATCTTATTTTTTTTATTAATTATGAAATCACATTCATACCTTAATTTGTGGTAGTAAACCTCTTTTTTTCTTCTTCTTAATTCAACATAGACAAGATTTTCAAATGCCCTGCCAACATTATCTGAGAATCTGAAGCTGACAGCATTTACTAAGCCATTGTCTATGCAATAAACCTTTTTTATTGCTCCAAGCTGTTTCATTAGGGAATATTCATACCTCAGGTTTTGGAAAAAAAGGTAAGCATCTTCAAAATAAGAAATATAATTTATTATTGTATTTTTGCTTACATCAAAGCCCAATGATTTTAATCTGTTTGCTATTTTATTATAAGATATGTATTTGCCCAAAGACTCAAAGAGAAGCTTTGATATTACTTTCAGCTTCTTAATCTCTTTTACCTTGTATCTTTCAATAACATCCTTGAATATCATTGATTCATAATAATTCTGGAGAATAGTGTCTTTATGCTCTGCATTAAGAACTATTGCAGGATAGCCACCATCTCTTAAATATTGAGTAAATATTTTCTTAATCTTGAACCTATCTTTGCTCTGCTCTACTGTCTTCAGGTTATAGCTTATATGTTTCCATTCCAGCAATTCTTTAAAGCTCAGGGGGAGTATCTCTATGTTTATTACTCTGCCCCTTAATTTTGTTGAGATCTCCTTGCTCAATAACTTTGATGAGGAGCCTGTTAAAACCAGTTTTATATTTTTCTTGGTTTCTTGTATTCTTCTAACCCATGCATCCCAGTTCTCTACATTCTGGATCTCATCCAAGAATAGGTAAATTTTCTGCTTATTGTTAATATTAGACAGCTCGTAATATGTGTTGACCAGATTGTCTATATCTTCTGCTTTTGCCTGCAATAGCTTTTCATCCTCAAAATTTATATAGAGTATGTTCTCTTTTGAAACCCCTTTCATCAGGCTTTTCATTAAGTAAAAGCATAAATAAGTCTTTCCGCTTCTCCTCGGTCCTGTTATTGCTAAAATAAAATCTGTATTAAGATTTATCTTAACTCTTCTTGGCAATGCATCCGGAATAATGAATTCCTTCCATTGAACAATTATTTTTTTATAGTCCATTTTGCACCTATTCTAATTTTGTATAATATTTGTATAATATACTGAACATATTTATATAATTTTGTATAATCCACTATATATTTTAACTTTCTTCCTCCAACAGCTTCTTGCTAAGCTGGCACGCAGGAGCGACGTTTTTTGCTTCGCAAAAAAGTCCCTCGCGCTCGC
>CAYOHL010000099.1:0-1747 GCA_964403775.1 uncultured Methanosarcinales archaeon | reverse complement strand
TGTAACTTACAACCAGCTGTATGAAACTAATGTCAGGGGAACAGAAAACCTGATTAAAGCATGCGTTAAAAACAATATCAAGAGATTTGTTTATATAAGCACTGTTGCAGCAATGGGCCCTGCTAGATATATGGCTGATGAAACAACCAAATGTAATCCAAAAACTGATTATGACAAAACAAAATATCTTGCAGAGCTTGCTGTAAAAAATTCAGGATTAGACTGGACAATCATAAGGCCAACAATGGTCTATGGCCCAGGAGAGATAAAAAACAAGGCAAGGATGTTCAGGTTTATACAGAAGGGATTTTTCTTTGTAATAGGCAGTGGAAAGAATATGATGGGCTTGGTTTATGTTGGCAACCTTGTGAAAGGAATTATTCTTGCAGGGGAAAGCAAAAATGCAGTAAAACAGGTATATATATTATCAGACAAAAAAAATTATACAATGAATGAATTTATTAAAACAATTGCAAGACACGAAAAAGTGAAAACACCAATTCATCTGCCTGTATGGATTGCTTACATCGGAGCATTCTTCTTCAGAATATTCAGAATTTTTGGATTTCCACAAATTTTATCAAAAGACAGAATAAAAAACATGACAATAAACCATTCCTTTAATATTTCAAAGGCAATAAATGAGTTAAAATACGAGCCAGAGATAGGCCTTGATGATGGCATTAAAAAAACAATTCAATGGTATAAAGAAAAAGGAATTCTAAAATAAAATGTTCTTGATTACCTTTAACATATATTTTGGATTACACAAGATGTTTGTGTATGAAATATTCGCTAAAGGACAATAACAATTTTTTCCTTTAATGTATTCTCTGACTTCATCTGCCTGTTTTGAGTGCCATACTCTTTTAAAATCATATCCAAAATCCCTTAAATTACCTATTGATTTTTCATAACCTAAAATACAGCATGGCCAGACATCGCCATAGGCATTTAAATGAACGCTTGCAATTCCGCCGTAGCATGGAATAACCTGTCTTTTCTCTTTCATTATTCTTACAACAAGCTCATAATAAACAAGCCTGAATGCCTGGGTTGCTCTTACCAATGGCTTTTTCTTTTTAATGTCTTTTTTTATTTCCTTGGAGAAAAACTTCATTGCTTTTTCATACTGCTCAGGGCTTGGTGTTATTGGTTTGTCTAAGGTAAATAACTCAGACCTCTGTTCTGCAATCTCATTTATGTAGCTATCTGGCTTAAGCTTCTTGCCATATTTAATAATCTCCTTTATCTGGTCAAAATTAAACCTTGAAATGACTGTTCCAAGGCCGACACCAAGGTTTGGATATTCTTTCTGGAGCTCTTTTAATCCAATATAAGTCTTCATGAGCTTTTTGAAATTGCCCTTGATACCTCTTATCTCATCATGCTTTTTTCCAATGCCGTCAAAGCTTGGCTTTATTGTGAAAACAGCCTTGCAGTTGTTCTTTTTCATAATCTCTAGAATTTTTCTTGTCTGTTTAATAATCAAGTCTGGTGCTAATGCATTGGTTGGTGTATGTATTACTCTTGGGCTTAAATGCCTGCATGCAAGCTCAACTATCTCAGGCAAGTCATTCCTTAAAAACGGCTCGCCCCCGCTTATGTTAAAAAAATAGACATGGCCAATGCTCTTGAATATCTTCTCTATCTCATTAATTTTCAGCTCTTTTTCCTTTAGCTTTGGCTTTTCCTTGTAGAGTCTCCATACATCGCATGTTTTGCAGCGGGACTGGCACATGTTTGT
>CAYOHL010000098.1:0-1912 GCA_964403775.1 uncultured Methanosarcinales archaeon | reverse complement strand
TGTTCCAAGGTCAAGGAGCTATGATGTCCTTGAGTCGCTGGAGAAAAAAGGCTTTGTTATCATGAAGTTTGGAAAACCAATAAAGTACATGGCTGTCCCTCCTGAAGAGGTTGTTGAAAGAGTAAAGAAAAACATGAGGATAGATGCAGAGACAAAGGTCAAAAGGCTTGAGGAACTGAAGAAAACAGAAGTCCTGGGCGAGTTAAAGACCCTTTTCACACAGGGCGTTGAACTTGTTGAGCCAAGCGACTTGTCAGGCTCCCTTAGGGGAAGGCATAATCTTTACAACCACCTTGACTTCACAATAAAGAGTGCTGAGGAAACAATCACTATTGTGACAACATCTGCTGGCTTAGTAAGAAAGGTAGAATCCCTCAAAGGAACGCTTGAAAAGGCAAAGAAAAGAGGGGTCAAAATAAGGATAGCTGCGCCAATAACAAAAGAGTGCAGGGTAGCTGTTAATGACCTGAAAGGGATTGCAGAAATAAGGCATATTGATAAACTAAATGCAAGATTTACAGTTGTTGATGGCAAGGAACTAATTTTTATGGTTCTGGATGACAAGGAGATACACCCCACATATGATATAGGCATATGGGTAAACACACCTCTTTTTGCTTCAGCACTTGAGCAGTTGTTTGAGCTTGCATGGAAAGACATGAAGCCAGCAATAAAAATAATAGATTAGTAACTGGCTTTATTTCTTGTTTTTTATTATTCGCAAAACATTTAAATAAGGCCATTGCTCTTTATTTTTTATGGCATTAATATCCGGGATTGATGAAGCAGGCAGGGGCCCTGTCATAGGGCCTTTGGTCATAGCAGGAGTCTCAATAAATGAAAAAGACCTTGATAAATTAAAGAAGCTAGGGGTAAGGGACTCTAAGCTGCTAAGCCCAAGGCAGAGAGAAGGCTTATTTAACAAAATAATCAATGCAGCAAAAAAACATAAAATTCTCATAATCAAGCCCAGGGAGATAGACTCTGCTCTTAAATCAAAAGACCTCAACCTGAATTGGCTGGAGGCAATTAAGTCAGCGGAAATTATAAACTTCTTAAGGCCAAAAAAAATCATAATTGACTGCCCAAGCAACAATATTTCAGCTTACAAAAATTTTTTAAAAAAACATTTGAAGGACAAAGAAACAAATCTTATCTTAGAACATAAGGCAGATTTAAAGTATTTAATTGTGTCAGCTGCGTCAATAGTTGCAAAGGTGACAAGAGACAGGGAGATAAAAAAAATACAGGAAAAAATAAAAGAGCCAATTGGCTCTGGTTATCCCTCTGACCCTGTTACAATAAATTTTCTTGAAAAAAACCACAGCAATTACCCGGAGATTTTCAGAAAGCAATGGCTGTCATGGAAAAAAATAAATAAAAAAAAGAAACAAAAAAGCTTAAAAGATTTTCAATAAAACTTATTCTTCTGTTGCTTCTTCTGGAGCCTTTTCCAGAACAGCCTCATAGTACTTTATAGGCTTTATATCTGTTATAACTGTCTTGTGCATTACAAACTTTCCGTCCTTGCTTTTTGCAACCCTGCTCTCAACTATTGGCATGTTCTTTATTTGCTCTAATCTTTTTTCGCTAAATTCCATTTTCAACCCCCTAAAATTTTTAATCTCCCATTTCAGGAAGATTATCCAATTGGGTTGGAAATAATTCTTTATATGGGTTTTTCAAAAAAAACCAGCATATTTCCAGTATTGTTGAAGAAATTACGAAAATTATGAAAATATGTTACCTTATTTCTATTAAAGTTGCTGCAAAAAGAAATAAAAATATTTTATTTGCTTTTACTTAATGTTTATTTTTCATAGCCAAAACCATACTGCCCGTTTATCTGTATGGGGTTTTCATCCTCGTCCTCAAAATGAATCAGAAAGTTTTTTGTTATTCCGAGCTCTTT
>CAYOHL010000097.1:0-1915 GCA_964403775.1 uncultured Methanosarcinales archaeon | reverse complement strand
TAACAATGCAGTTAAAAAATCTTTTTTTATTTTTCTATGCATCTAAGCCATGACCCCCAAGAGAAACAAGATAAACAGTATTATTCAAATATTTTTGATTTTCAACTATGTGTTCTGGCGGCCACCCCCATTTCAATGATATTCCTATATTTTTCATCAGCTCAGTCACATTAACACCCTGTGCTTCTGGTGATAAAACAATTTTTGTTAAACCAGTTTTTTCAATTGCCTCAGTCAGATCATTGCGGTGTAATTTCCTTGCTCTTGGTTGCCAACGCCTTGGATTATACCACTGCCTTGGGTGCTCTGACCACTCAAGATGATCTAGTCTCATTCTTTCTGCAAATTTCCCTACTTTAAATTTTGTATAAATAACATATATTTCTTTTTCAAAATCAAGAACCTCATTAATTAAAGGTTGATTTGGAGGACAATCTTCTCTTACTCCATGGTTTGGACAGCCGTGTGGGTGTTTATAATATTTGAGTTTACAAAGAGATTGTATTCCCCAATTGTAGGGAATTTTTTCTGGTTCTATTTGTTTAAACATTTTAATTACATTTATTTTTCATGATCTGCTTTTTCAACTCTTGGATATGTTCCAGGCAGCATGAAAACCTTTTCTGTTTTTAGTGCAAGGCCTCTTTCATTAAGCATTTCCTCTGAATCAAGCTTTGCTATCCCGTAGCATATAAGCTCTCCTTTTAATGTCATAACAGCAACAATATCTCCATTAGTTATACCTGAATCAAGCTTTGAGATTCCAGGCAGATTAAGATTTGCGCCATGGCACAGGCTATCAACAGCACTGTCCAACACATAAATTTTTGGCAGATGCTCAATAGCTTTTTCAACAGGCTGTATACAAAATCTAATGTATTTTTCATTTTGTTCTTCCTTATAATAATAAAAAGCATCTGTTAAATCCTGTAATGTAATAAGGTTTGTGCTTTCATTGAATGGGCCTGCCTTTGTTCTTCTTAGTTCAACCATATGAGCACCAGAGCCAATCTTTTGTCCAATATCATGCACAAGCTTTCTTATGTATGTTCCTGCCTCGCATCCAACCCTAAATAACACATCCTTGCCATTAATCTCAATTATGTCAAAATAATAAACCTGCCTTTGCCTGACTATTCTTTTAACAGAGCTCTTTATAGGCGGCATCTGCATTATCCTGCCAACAAATTCATTGCATATTGTATAAATCTCATGCTCTGAAACATCCTTATGGATGTGCATTAATCCAATATATTCTTTGCCTGCCTTAAGCAAGCCTTGTACAATTTTAGTGGCCCTTCCAAGAGCTATCGGCAAAACACCAGTAACACCTGGATCTAGTGTTCCTGAGTGGCCTGCCTTGCCTATATTAAGGATTTTCTGGACAGATGCACTAACCTGATGAGAAGTAGGCCCAGATGGCTTGTCAATATTAACAACACCATAGTTTATGAGTTCTTTTACAGGCCTTTTATCTGGCTCACAGCCAAATTTAGAGGAGCTTACAGACTTTTTTCTAGTTAAAATTTTTCTCTTAATCTTTTCAAAAGGCAATAAATCTTTTTGCATGCCTAGAAAGAGTTTCTTGTTATTTAATAAACTTTTGATTTACTAAAATTTATTTGTTAGATACTCCTAGTTTGTATATAATAACCAACACCTAAACTAAAATATTCAATTACCCTGCCAACTACTTCGTATGCTTTGTTTTTGTAATAAACAACCTGACCTATATTATACTTTTTGTCTTTATTCTTAGGAAAAAACATAGCTTCTTCTTTTCTAATAAACTCTACTCTTCCTTCTAAATTCTCTTTTTTAGGAATATTTTTTTTCATCTAGCTTTTAGTTAGAACTCTTAAAACTAAATTTAAGTTGTTTGGTTTAGTGACGAGAACCAAGAGATACGAACATG
>CAYOHL010000096.1:0-1934 GCA_964403775.1 uncultured Methanosarcinales archaeon | reverse complement strand
CCGTTGGCGATGACTGCATATATATCAACAGGGTTTTCTGGTTCCTGAATAATTTTACCTTCTAATGTTTCCACTGGCCCTTGTTTTTCAAGAGGCATATTTAATTCCTCTAGTTTTGCTAAGGTTTCTGGTGTTAAACCTTTATTATTGTATATCTCTTTTGCAAGCGCCTTTCCTTGTTCTTGTTTTTCTTCTGGTGCGTTTGCTATTATGTCAATTACCTTTTTCTCATTCTCATCAAGAATATTATCCTTATCAAACGGGCTGAGGTATAACTGGAAAATTGTTGAGAGGTTATAGTTGTTTTGCTTGATGTAGTCTTTTACATTAAGCGGCTCTGAAGCAGCAACAGGCATAAGGCAATATGAAAATAATTTTATAGCTAATAATGCTGATGCTGTTGTTTTGAGAATGCCTCTCCTAATAGAATCTGGCTGAAAATATTTTTCTTTAAGTTCCAGAACCCTTTCTGTGAGCGATTTTTTGTCAAACATAGGGATTTTAAATAATTGCTTGTATATAAAGCTTTCGTTTTGTTTGTTACGTATAAGTGGTTAAAAAAGCTTAAATTCAGATTGACTTATTCCTGAAAGATCTTGATATCCTTAATTGATTTTTAGTTATTACTTTAAATCCTTCCACTTAAGGACATACTTGTTTTCATATTCACGTGGTAAAGCAATTTGAAGCCATTTTATGGGATCAAGAACTTTTTTTATCTGGGTTTCACTGGGATACAATGGTGAGATTGCATTTTCATATTTAATTAAACTACCAAATATTTTCTCAGCATCTTCAAGAGTTTTAGTCGGTATCAAAAACATAATGTCTTCATGTACAGGACTTTTAGTATATAATCCTGATTTAAGATTACCAACAATTATATGATATGATGGCAAACCTAACTTACACATCATATACTGTATCATTTGAGTGATTTCACTGCAATCCCCCCTTACATTTTCTTTGAATTCGCTTATAATCATGTTTACAGTTGCAAGGTTCAGCCTTGACCAGTCATCACTTTCATTCAAAAATTTTGCAAACTGGTATGGAATTGATTCTTTAGGGTTTTTCTCGCCGCGTATACTATCCGGAGTATAAACCCCGTTATTTTGAAATACATTATATTCTTTTGTTGACCATGTTGTTGCTTTTTTAAGATAACTATTAAGAGTGCTTTTCTTTGTTAAGATACCCTTTAGTTTATTGTAATATCTTTCTGTGAGCTCCTGATTGTTTATTGCATTCTCTAATTGTTTTAATGAATCTCTTATAAAATATCTTTCCTCATCCAAAAAACTTATTTTTCCACTGTCTATTTTTAATGTAAACAACTGGTATGGCAGAACAATTGAATCAAGAGCCATCTTTTCCATGTTCAAGCCCTCCCATAACTTACCTTCTTCGTAACCTGATTTTATTTTGTTCATTGTGTTAGCAGTTGCGACATCCAGAACAAGCTTTCCTTCTTCATTTTTTTTGACTAGTTCATTAAATAAATGGTCTACCATCAATTTATATTCTTCATAATCAAGGACGCCATCAACAAGGGGGCCATCGATTTTTATTATATTTCCACCACATTTTGCATTGTAAAACACATTCATTTTTCTGTGAGCAACAGATATTAGTTTGTAGTATTTATCCAAAAATTCTTCTGTATTTATATTTATAATATGTTGGTTTTCTTCTGCCATCTTGACAATGTTAACAAGAGCGTCTGCGTGGAATACTCCAGACTCTGTGCTATATCCATTAAACCATTCAGGATGACTGCCGATTGTTTTTAATGCAAGCCTTACATGGTTCTCGTTGTATTCTCTTCTGGTATAATCAAGGGCAATAGTAAACTCTTTTTGATTAATATCTAATTTTTCTTCTAATGTTTCCACTGGCCCTTGTTTTTCAAGAGGCATATTTAATTCCTCTAG
>CAYOHL010000095.1:0-1981 GCA_964403775.1 uncultured Methanosarcinales archaeon | reverse complement strand
CTTTTAATTTGATTGTACTAATCAAAAAATATTTTTCAGCTCTGAAGAATGAAAATTCTTCTCACCTTAAAAACCTCTAATTCCCCTTTAAAATAAGGTATTTTCTTCCGGTTTTCAATAAATTATAAAAAGTATTTTTCTCACCTTTAATTATTGACAAAATTATGTTTAGTATATATACTAAACATATGAATAAATACAAATTGAAGGTAAACATTGCCTGGCTTGAAAGAAAAAGAGACTCTCTTATTAAAAAACTTGCTGAGATTGGACCCTTTGTTGACGGCAGCCTGGTAAAGATAAAAAGAAGGTGCGGAAACAAAAACTGCAAATGCTATCTTAAGGGAGAGAAGCATGAAAGTTACTGTCTTATGTATAAAGTAAAGGGGGTGACAAAAGCGGTATATGTTCCTGTGGATATGGAGGATGAGGTAAGAAAGTGGAACAAAGAGTACAAAAAATTAAAAAATATAATATCTGAGATTTCAAGAACCAATAAATCCATAATAGCAAGACATGTAACCGAGAAAAAATTAAAGAAAGGAAGGAAATGAGCGGAGATGTATTCTTTAAAACTATCCATCATTTTTTCCCCAAGCTTTCAATATGGTTTAATCAGGCAGATGATCCCAGGCAGAAAAATAAAATAACATACAGTCCCAGTCATCTTTTGTGGCTGGGAGTTTTTCTTTTTTTGATGAGACTGGGATCAAAAAGACAGATAAAATATCTTTTTTCTACCGAAGAGTTCAGAAAAAATATGGATGTACTTTGCCAAAGCTTCACTGATAATATTGCTCATCATGACACCCTGGAAAACTTACTTGAAAAACTAAGTCCTGATGAGTTGTCCGTGATAAGGCATAAAATGATAAACAGGCTGCTCAGGATGAAATGCCTTGCCTCTTTCCGTCTTCTTGACAAATATTATATGGTTGCTATAGACGGTACGGGCCACCTTGCATTTTCTAAAAGACACTGTCCACATTGCCTTACCAAAGAAAAAGACGGCAAAGTTATCTACTACTTTCATAACGTGCTTGAAGTAAAAATAGTAACTGAGGCCGGTCTTGCACTGTCCGTAGAGACTGAATTTATTGAAAATAATGACACAGACTCAAAACAAGATTGTGAGCTTAAGGCATTCTACAGGATGATGAAAAGACTTAAGAAGAAATTTCCCCAACTTAAGATATGCATCCTGCTTGATTCACTGTATGCAGCCGGCCCTGTTATTAAGCTGATTGAAGGATACGGCTGGAAATACATTGTTACCTTTAAGGAAGGCTCTATGCCAGATACTTATGCTGAGTTTAATAATCTTAAAAATTTTTGCAAAAATACATTAGAGATTAAAAATGAAAATACCATCCAAAATTTTAGCTGGGTAAATGATATAGGTCATAGAGGCTTTCTATTTGATGTGCTGGAGCTTTATGAGTCGGGTGAAGACAAAAAGACAAGATTTGTATGGTTAACCAATTTTAAGGTAAATAAAAATAATATTGCTGAAATAGCTAGGGGAGGGAGGCAAAGATGGAAGATTGAAAATGAGGGCTTTAATGTCCAAAAAAACAGGGGATATAACCTGGAGCACCCGTACAGTCAAAATGAAATATCAATGAAAAACTTCTACCTGCTTCTTCAAATTGCCCATATAATCTCCCAGCTCATGGAAAAGGGCAGCTTGCTCAAAGACAAAATAGAAAAAATCTTTGGCAGCATTATCAATGTTTTTCATCAACTGCTGGAGGATCTAAGAACCAGATTTATCGGTCTTAAATTTGTTAATTTTAAACCAATACAAATAAGGCTCTGCTCTCCTCCATAAACTGTAGAGGTGCTTTCCAGGTTAATCCCCACAATATGTATTAATATTATCATAACAGATGGGTGAAGTATTTGCCTAAATTTTTGTTATAATAATTTAGCCTTTGATTTGAATTGTTGTTGATAAAATAAAAAAATCATTCTTCAGAGC
>CAYOHL010000094.1:0-2002 GCA_964403775.1 uncultured Methanosarcinales archaeon | reverse complement strand
CCAATTTAGAGCCAAGAACCATAAAGGGGGTAACATCCCATGGGATGCTTCTTGCGGCATCGAATGAAGATAGAACCTCTATAGTGTTAATAACCCCTGATAGTGATATTTTAGATGGCAGCAGGATTTCATAAAATAATGGTCAGGAATCAAGGGACAAGGACTCCCTGAACCCTTGAACCCTATCGCAGTTGATATATGATTAATAACATTCTACTTTTTATTACAGGTCTGACACTCTTTTTGTTCGGGATGATAAAATTGAGCGCTGGAATACAAAAGCTTTTTGGCGTTCGCATCCGTGAATATATTAAATTTTCTGTTAAAAAACCGCTTTACGGTTTATTTATGGGTATAGTAGCAACTGTTCTTTTTCAGAGTAGTTCTGCCACTACACTTCTCACCGTCGGGATAGTGAGCGCCGGTTTAATAAGCTTCTACCACTCACTGGGTATAATTTTAGGTGCCGATATTGGAACAACGCTCACAGCTCAACTCGTTGTATGGAATTTCACTGCCATCTCGCCGATTTTTATATTCTTAGGCGGTATCCTCTGGCTTTTGGGGAGGGAAAGGTGGAAACCAATCGGTGAGGCAATACTATATTTTGGTTTAATATTTTTTGGTTTAAGTCTGGTAGCAGAAGCAACTCTTCCTTTAAAGGATAATCAGACATTTATCAATTTTTTTCAAAAAACAAAAAACCCCCTGCTTGGTGTGGGTATCGGGATTATTTTTACCGGCATTGTTCATGCCTCGGCTATTCCAATTAGTATACTCATCATTCTGGGCCAGCAGGGTTTAATCACCATTGAGAATGCCTTTCCTGTTGTACTAGGAGCAAATATTGGTACAACAGTAACTGCTCTAATGGGCGGTATTGTTGCAGATATCAATGGAAAGAGAAGCGCTGTTTCCCATCTCTTTTTTAAATTTTTTGGGGCAATAATAGGCCTGATAGTTTTTCCTTTTTTTATTGTGGTTCTTAAAAAAATGTCTTCCAATGTGGCGCAACAGATTGCCCTCAGTCACTTTTTGTTTAACCTTTTGGTTGTTTTTATTTTTATCTTTCTGCTCACCCCTTTTTCTGAATTGATTCAAAGGGTCATGCCGGGCAAAGATGAAACATTACCGCTATGGCCAGAATTTCTTGATGAAAAATGTTTATCAAAAGCTGAAGATGCACTTATTTGTGTGAAAGAGGAGTTAAAAAGAGAGATTATCCTTGCCCAGAGGATGCTCTCTGAGAGTTTGGGTCTAATATCAACGTATAGTGAAGTGAAAAGAAGGGATATTATGTATATTGAGCTGGTAGTTGATAATTTGCAGGCTGAGATAACAAGGTATCTGTGGAATATTTCCTGTGGGCAACTTTCCCCAGAATTGTCTAAAAAACTGTTTGCTTTTGCTGCAATTGTTTATGATATTGAAAGAATAGGCGATCACTCAATGAACCTGGTTGACCTGTCTGAATCAAAATATAAGCGGAAAGCAGTATTTTCTATAGCAGCGAAAGTGGAACTAAAGGAGATTGAGAAGCTGGTTATTGAAAATCTTGAAGATGCTGCCTTTCTTATTGAGGAAAGGGATGATGGGAAAATTAAAAACGTTTTTGAGCGTAAGAAAGAAGTTGATTTTAAAATTAATGGAGCAATGGAAAAACATTTGGAAAGATTCTACAAGAAGATTTGTCGGGCAGAGGCAGGCCCGATATTTATTGATATGCTGATAAACCTTGGCAGGATATCAGACCACTGTCAGGTCATTGCTGAATATATTAATGGTCTTGAAGAAATATGAGAGTTCAACTCTAACACCTGTACCCCGCTCTCTACCCTTAATTTATTGACTTTTTCAGCATAATAGTCCAATATCTTTACCGAAATGAAAAGGGAAACTTTGAGAATAAAAAGGATAAGGAATATCGGTATTGCAGCACATATAGACGCTGGTAAAACAACCGTTACAGAACGCATACTTTACTATGCAGGAAAAACTCATA
>CAYOHL010000093.1:0-2039 GCA_964403775.1 uncultured Methanosarcinales archaeon | reverse complement strand
CCCTTACAGTACCTTTTACATAATAATTATTTCCGCCGTCAGAGTCTGTGCATATTGTTCCTTCTTCACAATCCTCTGGGCAGTTGCATTTGTTTTCATTTTCATCACAAATACCATTTCCGCAAGGCCTGCAAATTGAGCCACAAGTAGCAGTAATACACTGTCCATTTTTCTCAGAAGCTAAAGGAACTGCTTTTAGGCCATGACAACATGAAATGTTTTTAACAGTGCAATTATATTCTTCATTTCTGCATTGTCCGCAATCAATATTATCTTCACATTCATCTTCTCCTTCGCCTGGTACAGTAATGCAGCTGTTTTCTGAACATTTTTTGTGTGATCCTTCTTGTTGTTCTGGTGGTGGTGTTGGATTATTACTACATGTTTTTTTGTGTCCATAACATTTTTGACCTTTAGGGCAATTATACCCACTTAATACAACATAACATCCACAACTTCTGCTTTCATAACAATTAAGTGAACTGTATAGGGCTTTATCAGAAGCACTTGCATAGTTTATGCTGCATGTTGCTCCATTACCATCGGCTTCACCTTCTGAACCATCGCCTTCAGATTCTACATCAGGAGATACACTGCCACATGAAGAACTAGATTCACACTTGGTTTCTTCCCTGCAGCCAGAAGGACTACAAGTTCTTGTATAATACTTTTCATTAGAGCTGCAAGAACCGCCACCACAACCCTGGTCACTCCAAGCATCACAATTACACACAGATTCACACTCTCCATCTATTTTGCAGATATCTTCACATGGACATCCTGTGCCCTCAAATACTCTAAGTCTACATTTTGCTCCTCCTGAAAATAATGTACCTAATGTACCAATGCAAGATTTACATTTACATGAGCAGTCATTGCTGCCCTTGCATGTAATTTTTGTATCATCACAAGTAGTGCTTTTGTAAGATGTTTTTCTGCAAGTCCCTCCATCACATTCACTAGAATAACAGTTTTTCATTACTGGTTTATCATTAACTGTAGGTGGTGTAGTTGTTACTGTTTCTGGCTTATCTGCAGGGGTGGTGCAAGCACCTTTTACTTTTGTGATGTTAAAACTTGCTAAAATAATAAGGCAAATAAATATCATTAAAAAGATTTTTTTGTTTGTTTTGTTTTCCATTTACACCGCCTCTTGTTTTTTGATTTAATTATTAAATGATTATTAAATGCTCTATTTGATTAGGCCTGTTCAACCAAAACACCGTCGCCAAGGCCCTCTAACTTTAACTTAAGCCTATTGCTGTTGATATTAATGCAAAGTATCTGGCCTTCACTAACCTCAATTCTTGAAAGTTCCATTGGCTCTATTGCATTACCCATAACAAGAAAAACATTATTATCTGTGTCTTTTATAGAGTCCTTAATTAAAGGGTTATTAATATTAATACTCTCACTAGGATTCTCAGGCTCACTAACATCTTTCTGGTAAAAGCATATTTCCTTTAGCTTTGACGGCACATTATAACTCATTGTCTTGACAGAGCCGTAGTCAGAGCTCATCTTCTCAAAATCAGATTTAATAGTTGTCTTGAAATTTACAAGCTCAACCTGGATTGCTCTCTCATTAATGCTTTTTATTGCATTGTAGCCATAAATCAAAATCATTCCTGTTATTATAAGTGTTAGAATATAGATAAATACCTGGCCTTGTATCTGCCCTTTCTTCATTTTATACCTTTTTGTATGTTAGTATATAATTTATTAAGAAGCTAGTATATAAATATTTCTATTTTTTTGGCTCTTTCTTTAAGGTATTTGTCCTTTTTTAAGAAGTTAATCAGGTTTTCTGGCTTTCTAAATTCCCTTTTTATCATTGCGTATATTATTCTGCCCTGGGTAAAGGTTTTCCTGTGCTTTTTCATAAATCGCTTAACATTTTCTTTATTCCTAATTGGTGGCCCAATCCTTTTGAATGATTCAGGCAAGATCTCATGCCTTAAAATAAACCAAAACAATGCCTTTTCTTTTTTATCCCATTTCCATCCCTTGTCATAAACAGTAAAGCCATTTGAAACAAG
>CAYOHL010000092.1:0-2069 GCA_964403775.1 uncultured Methanosarcinales archaeon | reverse complement strand
CTTTTTCACAATCTTGTCTACCTGGCTTGTTATTATCTGGTCATTTGTGCTTTCTGTATGTTCATAGAAAATGAGGATTAATGGGATTGTAATAAAAAGGATAAAGCCAAATATAATCACATACTCCATACTTACCTGGGCATTTTTCTCTTTCATGGGATAGTTGTTTATATGCACATATTTAAATTTATGTAACTATTCAACAATAGATTACAAAGAACTGCCTTAATTAATTTTTATCCCGGGCAACGGTTAAAAAGATAGATAATTTTATATAGTTTTGTGAATTTTTGTTTTAAAGCTGATAATTTTACTAAAAAAGGAGTCAAAAATGGCAAATGAGGAATTTAACAGGATGCTGGACGAGTATATGAGCGGCATAAGAAACAAGAGTTCAATGCCTATCCCTGAGAAAATCAGGAAATTGTTTAAGCCAAGGCCCAAGAAAAAAATCCAGCTAGACCAAGGCACAACAGAGGAATATATAGATGTCAGTGATGAAAGACTGGAAAGTGATATTATAGAAGAAAAAAAGGGCTTTTTTGCTAAACTCTTTAAATTATTTTCAGCAAAACCTAAGTCAGAGATGCCTAAAGAGGTTGAGATTATTAGTGAAAAACCAGCAGAAGAATTTGAAAAGCCCAAAACAGAATATGAAGAACCTATTGTTAAAGAGATGAAAGAGAATTTTATCAGCAGACTAGTTAAAAAAATCATTTGCTTTAGAAAAAAAGAAAAACATGAAGAGCCTGAAAAAGAGCCGGAAATCAAGGTTTATAATAGCGAGATGGATGAGGATGTTGTAAAGGTTTTGAATATAGTTAATTCTTTGTTCAAAAAACTGCCACAGAATGTTAAGTATGAGTTCAAAAATTCAGAGGACTTTGAGGTATATTCAAATGTCCTTAAGAAGTATCATATTATAAAAAAGAAATAGGTTCTCATAAAGAATCACCTACAAGGTATTTATGCTTAAACATCCTATACATCCTGTAGCTGTTGAATGACCTTATAACATCCTTAAACTCTTCCCTTATTTTCAGGTAAATCTCCCTGAAGTCTGTTGGCGAGCTTGTTTCAACGTCTATTTCAACATCCCATGCACCGATTGTCTTGCTAAGCTTTACAATGTTTGGGTTGTTTAAACAGAAATCCAGCATCCTGTTTTCCCTTTCTGGTTCAATGTTATGAAGCTTCAGGGCAATCTTATTATTGATTAAATTGCATTTTTCCATATCCAATGCAGACTTGCATGCCCTTATTATTTTCTTGCTTTTCAGCGATTTTATTACTGATATAACTGTCTTTATATTAATACCCAGTTTTGAAGCAATCGAAGTTAATCTTATCTTTGGATTTTCAACAAAAGCTAGTAGTATTCTTTTTTCTTTATCATTTAAAACAATTTTATCCCTGTCTCCTCCAACTATTATTTCTGAGGGAATGGCAATCTCATCAGGTTTCTTATTCCTAGGCATAAGATATTCCCGAGGATAAAGATGAGAAACAACATTTATGATTATGTCATAATTGTTTAGTTCATCATGCTCTTTTATCAGCATCTTCAGCTCTTTATTGAACTTTGAGGGGTTTTGGGCCATGAATTCAACAAGAAGGTCATACTGGCCGCCTATTTCATATATTGAGGTCACATAGGGGTTTTCCATTAATTTCCTTACCAATAAGTTCAGTTCAGAGCTTTTAGAACATCCGCCCTTGAAATAAACTTTAAATAACAGCATATCAAAACATGAATAGTCAACAACAGTGTAATAAAAAGGAATTATCTCATTTTTTTCAAGCCTGTTTATTGTGTATTTAACGAGCTGGGGGCTCTTGCGAATCTTTTTTGCTATTTTTGAAAGCGAAAGCCTGCAGTTCTCGCCGTAGAAATACAATAATCTTTTGTCAATTTTAGCTGTCATGCTTATTAATTTTAAATTATGGTATATAAATGTTTTTATTTGAAGATTTTTAAAAAAATTATAAAAAATAGCTTTAAATATAGGGATTATTATACTAAAAATATGGCAGAAATTCTTACTCCGGATAGAATAGAAACAGGAAAA
>CAYOHL010000091.1:0-2353 GCA_964403775.1 uncultured Methanosarcinales archaeon | reverse complement strand
TTCAAGACTTTTTGATTTAACCTTGTTTGAAACAAAATACAAGCAGCAGGTTGTTGAGCTAGCTACTTACTCTTTTATTGCTTTCTTTGTTCCTTTTTTTATCGGCCACCCCCAGCTGTTAGTTGGAACAATTGTTAACGCAACATTAATTGTTTCAAGCCTTTCACTGAAAAGAAACTTTTTAATGCCTATTATCTTCATGCCAAGCATTGCAGTGCTTTCAAGAGGGATTATATTTGGGCCATTCACAATATTTTTAATCTACTTCATCCCATTTATATGGTTTGGAAACTTCATGCTTGCAATGTTCTTCAAAGGCCTTTACCTAAAAAATAAAACAAACTATTTCATCACATTAATATCAGCAGGATTTGCAAAAGCCATTTTCCTGTTTTTAACGGCGTTTGTTTTGTTTAATCTAAATCTTGTTCCGGAAATATTTCTTACAACCATGGGGATTATACAGTTCACAACAGCAATTCTGGGAGGTATAGCTGCATTTATAGTGATAAAATCAAGAGAAAAAATAGCTAATTCTAAAAAATAAATCAATTAAATTAAAAAATTCAATTATGGAACCTGTGCTATTTTTTCCTGTTAAACATCCCATCCAAGAAAACACTAAACCAAAAGATTACACCATTTATTCATTTAAAGGTTTTCAGAACTCTTTCTCTTATCCTTTTCGGATAGTGCCTTAAATATGCATGAAGCTTTTGGTTATCCATCCTTTTTTTTATTTTGTTTATTACAGCTGTGCTTAGGGGCTCTTTGAAATAAACCATATCAATTGCGGTTTTTTCAATATCAGAATAAGGAAGGTAGTCGCTGCTATCTTCAGTGTAATCTACGCCAAAAAAATATTTCTTTTCAATCCTTCTCACCAGAACATTCATACCAACGACTTTTCTTATGCCCTGCCTCACTCTTCTTGAGGTTATCACAATAGGTATTGTTTCCTGCTCCCACAGGTTGTAGAAGCTCAGTGCATTCTGCAGTCCAAGATATGCTGGCTGGAGGCAGAAGACCAAAAGCTCAGGGTTTTCCTCAATGCTGTAAAAACCTTTTGCCAGCTTTTTTATCACGCCTTTTAGAATCAGGTTTCTTACCAGCTGCTTAGCATACCCAGAATTTTCTTCGCCCCCTACTATCCTCTTGACAGACGTGTAGCTGACTACCCTGCTCTTATTGAACAATTCCTTAATCCGTTTTTGATATTTTTCTTTTCCCATCTTAGATCTTTTTCTTGATATACTCAATCATTTTTTCAGCAGCCGGGGCAAGGCCTTCGAAGATTAAAACCTTAAGCTCTTTTTCATCCACAGGGCTTTTAAATGCCTTGATAAGGAGTTTAAGTTTTTCCCTTACCTCACTATCATTGCTAACATAACGCAATAAGAAGAAAACATCATATAAGTCCCTTATTTTCAGGCGTTTAAGATAAGCGTCAGCTTTCTCATTGACAAGTTCTTCAGGAGTTAATACATACACAGTGATAAAGTTTCCGTCAATTGCTTCATATTCTTTTAGTGAGCCATCGGCCTTTTTGAATAATGCCTCAAACCTAACTACTGCCCTATTAAATTTTAGTGTTGAAAATAAACTCTTTTCTCCTATTTTTTTCTTTTCAATGAAGAATCCTTTATGCTTCAAACGCTCAAAAAGCACATTTAGTTTTTTAATGTCTTTCTTCATATACACGTCAATGTCTTCGGAAAATCGGTTGCCATGGTAGCATCTCCAGATTCCTGTTCCGCCGTGCAACACAGCATCATCAAACACAGAGTAAAGTTCTCTCACTATCAGATCTTGAGCCAGTGCAATTATCTTGTGGCTCTCCTTTTTCAATTTTAATGCTAAAGGTACCATTTTAATAGTAAACCAAGGTTATAAATATAAATAACTTTGGTTTATTTATAAATTTTTCTATTATCTAAAAACTTTTTAGTGCTTTTTTTACTGAAAGACAATCTTATAGGGAAGTATTGAAGCATAGAATAAATCTTATCTGAACAAGCAAACTAGTTATGAAACCTATGCTCAATCATTCTCTCAACCTTGTTAAAGGTCATGTGCAATGCCTTTGCAAGCTCCCAATCAGCTGCTTTTGAATCAAATGTTCTTGTTGGTGCAATAACATTTAAACTCACACTATACTTTTTCCTCTTGCCGGTTTTTTCATAACTTTTTATATGTATTACAAACGAGGTTACGTTCTTAATAGCTCTCTGAATCTTGTTGTAATATTCCCCAGCCAGCCTGTTAACAGTCTCTACCTCTTTGTCATCTAACTCTTTTATTCCAATTATTTTTTTTTGTTCCATAAAAATTAGTGTGTGCCAAATCTTTATAT
>CAYOHL010000090.1:0-2357 GCA_964403775.1 uncultured Methanosarcinales archaeon | reverse complement strand
GCCTTTAATACTATAAAAGAAGAGTTTGATGAGCATCTAAGCTCTATTAACGAAAATACTAACGAAATCCAGGCAAATTATGAATACTTATGTAATATTGACTCAAAGATTGATAAGCTAAATGAGAAAATAGAGGAAATACAGCTCTTTATAAAACACCTTGCAAATGAGAAAATTGCAGATGATAATAAAAAACCTGCTCCAAACCATATATTCCTGACTACAAGGGAGAAAGAGGTTTTTCTGGCACTTTACACAATGGCTGAGGAAAAGGGGCCCATAACCTATAAGACTATTGCAAGAAGGATTGGCCTGACAGAATTCATGGCCAGGGAGTATGTAACAAACCTTATTGAGAAAGGAATCCCTGTGATAAAGAAATATCTTAATCAGGAGGTCTATCTCGATATTGACCAGAAGTTCAGGCATATGCAGGCAAAGGAAAACCTGGTTGATATTAATGAAAGCATGGCCAAGAGGTTTGTTTAGTTTGTTTAAACAGAGAATTTTTATATCTTTAATATTTGATTATTGGTTAAAATATTTAATCATAGTTAAGATTATGATTTTTAATTATTGATTAAAAAATTTAGTTGTATTAAAGATCAATATAATTAATCAATTATTAAAAGTTTTATTAAGAATTAAAAATTTTAACTATGTATCAAAAGGGCTAATTACTTTTTTTAACTGAGCTCTTGAAACTTTTGTGTATCTCTCTGTTGTTTGTATGTTTGAATGACCCAAAAGCTCCTGAATAATCCTTATGTCTGTTCCATTCTCCAATAAATGTGTTGCAAAAGAGCTTCTTAATGCATGGCAAAAAACCCTTTTTTGTATTCCTGCTTTTTTTGCTGCATCATGGACTATTTTTTGTGCCTGCCTTATGCTTATATGTGTGTCCCTAATAGGAAATATATAAGGGTTGGCATCATTTCTTCTAGAAAGATAATCTGTCAAATTACTAATTAATTTTTTTGAAAGTATTATGTTTCTATCTTTTCTGCCTTTTCCACTCTTAATTAAACCCATTTTTTCCTGCAAGTTAAGATCCTCTATTTTGATGCCAACACACTCTGAAACCCTTAACCCAGATGAGTACATTAATTCTATCAGAAGCTTGTGCTTTGGGTTTTTGGCTGCTTTTATCATTCTTTCAATTTCATCCCTTGTAAGCACAGTGGGCAGCTTTTTCTCATTTTTTGGTGCCTTTATATCATCAAAAATCCTTTTTTTCATGATTTCCTGATACATGAACTTTAAGGCACTTAAAACAAGGTTCACGCTAGTAGGCTTCTGTTTCTTTTCAGCAAACAGGTAAGCCATGTAAGATTTAACATCATTTCCATTGATTTCATCTGGCTCTTTTTTAACAAAATCAAGAAACCTCTTATTATGGAAAACATAAGCTTTAATGGTTTTTTCACTAAAACCCCTAATCCTTAGCTCGGTTTTGAGTTTTTCAAGCAAGTTATAACCTCTTTTTAATAACGGTTTGAATGCCTTATTTTAATCAAAAAGCCCGGTCTTTATTAAAAATATGGGCTTGGAAAGGGCACTTTATTCAATTTATATATAAAAAAATACACATAATGTATCTTATACGCCCTTTTATATAAATCTTTCTAGAAAGAGTGATTTTTGATATATTTTTCCTTAAGATGTTGGAGACCAACAGGTTTATATAATAATTCCACTCATTGGATTCTATGAAAAAGATTTCAATAAAAGAGGCATTCAATAAGTTCAAACCAGAAAGTTGTGTTTTTGTGATTTCAATAAACAAGAAAGGTAAACCAAGCGGTATGATTGCTGGGTGGAATATGAAGTGCTCCAGTAGTCCGCCTTTATTTGCAGTTTCTTTATCAAAAAAAGGATATACTCATAAGTTAATTAGGGAAAGCAAAGAGTTTGTTATTTCTGTTCCTAGCAAGGATTTGAAAAAAGAGATTGAATTTTTTGGCTCTGTTCACGGAGATAAGATAGATAAGTTTAAAGAAACAAGAATAGAAACCACAAAATCAAGATTTATTAAACCGCCCCTAATCAAAAAGGCAACTATAAATTTTGAGTGCAAGCTTGAGAAAGAAGTGGATTCTGGAGACCATATTATATTTATTGGTCGCGTTCTCGCTTCATATATCAATCAACAAAAGAAAATCCTGTTTAATGTTAAAAAGCTCAATAACAAGAGAATTTTTAAAGAGTTTTAATTAACTTACTCAATCTTCGATTTAAAAATCCTGTTTTTGAATATAATAAAACATTTAACTTTTAATTAAAAGTTTTAGTTGTTTAATCAAATAAAAGATTTAAGCTTTAATTAAAATTTTTAGTTGTATTAATATACTATAAAA
>CAYOHL010000089.1:0-2422 GCA_964403775.1 uncultured Methanosarcinales archaeon | reverse complement strand
AGGGTCGCATTCCTCCTAGCTAAAAGCTAGGTATCCTGCGACAAAATGTAATGAATTATTGTTGAATTGTTGAGGCAGTATATAACTAGTACAACCTAAAAATACCTCTGTTAAAATTTGTTAGTCATGCAACACAGCACATTTTAACAATATTTAAATAATTCAATAAATAACCTGGTTTTATGAAAGTGATTAAAATACCCTTTTCAGCAGGAGGGCTTGAAAAGACATCTGGCACAGAGCTTGCTCCAGACAAGGTTGTTAATGAGCTTAAACAGATATTCCTAAATGAGCAAGGGGTTAAGCCAGAGTTTAGCCTTGAATCTGTCAATGTAACTAACTTAAATATAACAGAAACAAATGAAAATATCTACAGCCATATAATGCAGAATGATGAAGTGCCTATTATTTTGGGGGGCGACCATTCAATAACCTACGCATGCTTTAAGGCTTTTTCAAAACAATTTGATAATCCAGGCATTGTTGTTTTTGATGCACATCCTGACTGCGAAAATAATTTCAGCCCGCCCACTCATGAGGATTTCCTGAGGGTTCTTATTGAGGAAGGTTATTTGAAGAGAAGCAATGTTATCCTTGTTGGATTGAGAAGCTGGCACAGGAATGAGTATGACTATCTAAAGCAAAACAAGATAAAGTTTTTTTCAATGAAAGAGGTAGTCAACGAAGGCATAAAAGAGGTTTCAGAGTCTGTGATGTCTGCTGCACTCAACTTTGGTTCACTATATGTCTCTATTGACATAGATGTATTGGATCCTGTTTTTGCTCCCGGAACCAGCTATTTAGAACCCGCTGGGCTTAGTTCCAGGGAATTAATCTTCTTTCTGCATAGATTAACTAATTTAAAGAATTTAAAGGCTTTTGATTTAGTTGAAATTAATCCTAAACTGGATATAAACAATTTAACCAGCAGAACAGGCGCTAAAATCATTTCTGAGCTCTTTAAGAAGGATTTATAATTTTTTTTAAGGTTATCATCAGTTAAGTTTATAAAGAGAGTTGTATTCCTCGGCAATCAAGTGATTAAATGGGAAGAATAAAGACCAAGCAGATAAAGGGAGTCACTAATAAGTTAGTGGACAGGCATAGGCATGACTTTAAACAAAATTTTGACGAGAACAAAAAACTAGTCAGCAGGTTTGCAGACATTAAATCAGCAAAGATAAGGAATGTTGTTGCGGGCTATGTAACAAGGCTGATGAATACTAAAAAAGACAGCTGATATTCATCGTTTCAATGATGGGAGGGACTAAAATGGCAGAAGACAACACAATTTTTATTGGAGAGAAGCCTTTTATGAACTATGTAACTGCTGTTGTGATGCAGTTTACAACGAAGAATGCAAAGGATATAGTTATCAAAGCCAGGGGAAAGTTTATTTCAAGGGCTGTTGATGTTGCAGAGGTTGCATCAAAGAGGTTTTTGAGCGGGCAGGCAGGTGTTGGTGACATAAAGATTGACTCAGAGGAGTTCACAAACAAAGAAGGCAAACAGGTCAGGGTTTCAACAATTGAGATAACACTTACTAAAAAATAAATATTTTTATTTTATTATAAAGGTGAGCAGATGCTTAAAAAAATAATTGAGAAACTAAAGCAGTCAATCCATGAATATATCAGGCTAAGGAACAAGAGAATGGGCTCCTATATCTGGGTTGGAGACGGAAAGAATCCTTTCCGATAGATTTCTTTTTTAACAAGTTTTTTAAATAACTAGTTTTATTTAATTACTGGGCCTGTAGCATAACCTGGATAGCAAGCAGTTTGTAGCTTAATAGATTGGCCAGACAGTGCAACCGGCTTCGGACCGGTTCATTGGGGTTCAAATCCCCACAGGCTCACCACTATTTAAGTTACAAAATAGGACTTTATTCAATCTTCGGGATATATTTATATACTAGTTCTTCTTATGCACCTTTTGAGGTGATAGTTATGGTAACATGTATATTTTGTAACTCTTCGGCAGATATTGTCAAAGCAGGTTTTCGTTATAACGGGTCGGGTAAAAAACAAAGGTATAAATGCAATAACTGCAAAAAGAGGTTTGTTCCAAATGACGGTTTCTGGAAGATGAAGCATAAACCAGAAATAGTAGTAGAAGCTTGCTCTTGTTATAAAAGAGGCATGAGCTTTAAGGAAGTAAGCAACCACTTTAGGGAATATGATAAAGCAGATATTTGCCAAGCTACTGTTTATAACTGGGTAAAAAAATATTCTAAGGCTCTAAAGAAATTTGTAAGCAAACAAACACCTAAAATCATAAAAATCCACAGAAAACTCCTACCAGCATCTAAAGATGCTGGTTTGACGGAGTTTTCTTTTGACAGTGGATTTTTAGGATGCCAGAAATGCTCATCCTCATACTAAAGTATGAGGTTTTCGCAAGCATTTCTGTGCATAAAAGG
>CAYOHL010000088.1:0-2626 GCA_964403775.1 uncultured Methanosarcinales archaeon | reverse complement strand
CTTGAGTTGTTTTTAGCAACTCAAAAATACCTCGGCTTTAGCCGAGGTTGTTTATATTTTTTCTTTTTCATGGGGTGTTCCTCCACTACCCCCAAACCTTAGTAATATCAATATAAGAAGAAGTATTTAAGAGTTGTGCAACACAGCAAATAAATCGAAAACTATATAAACAGACAATTCTATACTATACTTATGGGGGTGGTTTAATGGCAAAAGCAAATCTTCTTGTAACACATGACCCAAATCATGCAGGTCTTGCCAGGGAAGAAATAGTTGCTGTTTTAAAGCAGCTTAAGACAGAGCCAGAATTCCTGAAGTCAGAGATAGAAGGTCTTTTCCAGCTGAGCATAACTAAACCAAGGGATGTTATTAAAAAATTAATAGCTATGTGCAAAAAAGACACTTCTTTGTTTAGGATGACATTCCACTGGGTTCCTGTGGACAGCTGGTGCAAGTCAACTATTGAAGACATGCAGAAGACAATAAAGGGCCTGGTTAAGGATATTAAGGAAAAAGACAAATGGAAGATGGACATAGCAAAGAGATCTTATGAAAAATACAACACAACAGAGCTTATCATGAAGCTGACAGATGTTGTTGACAGGCCAAAAGTGGACTTAAAAAACCCAGACAAGATAATAAGGGTTGATATCATAGGCAATGATGCGGGAATATCCCTCCTAACCAAGGATGAGATGTTGAATATACCTGCTCTTAAGAAATAATCCTAGGACTTTAGACAGATACTGAAATTATGAAAAAAGGAATCTTTAAAAAAGAGAATATGCCTTTTATTTTATTCTTTATAGTTGTTGTTCTAGTGTTTGCCTTTATATTCCAGAGACCAGCAGAATGCCCTGAGTGCCCTGAGTGCAGATGTGAAAAATGCCCTGATTGCATTATGGATTGCTCACTATGCCCTGAGAAAACAAAAACAGAGACAGTTACAACAACCATAACAGAATATGTATGCCCAGACAAAAGAGTAGTTGATAATCCTGACAAATGTGAAACTATTCCTGAGACAGAACTAGACACAAATTTTAAACCAGTCTTAACCAATGAGGAAGGCACTTCAATAGTTGAGGTAACGTTAAAGCCAGCATGCATAAAGGGAAAGAATGGAGGCTTTGTTTATTTTAAGACAGAGGTTATTCCAAAAGACATTGCATTTGAGGTTAAAGAGGATGTTAGCCATGACTACAGGGAGATTTATAAGATGGATGGCCTGTTTGAGAAATACAAATACTTTGAAATCTGCGATGAATGCACTGGCGGTGCTGACTTTAATCTTGAGAAAAACAAAATTTATCTGTTCAGGTTAAGGTTTAATATGACTGTCCTTGATAAAGTCTATTATTCAAATGAGCATATAATCAATACAAATCCTGAATCAAGCTATATAACTAAAAAGTGCTCTTAAGAATTTTTGTTTCTTCCTTTTTTAACTTTAATTTTTAATACAGCCACAGAAAGCTTTAAATATGAACTCAAATCCCCTCTATAAAACAAATACCAAAATGGAAGATATAAAGGCATTTAACAGGTGGAGTGTAAAGGGAATAACTGTACAGGATCCAGGATTAAGGGAATACATAAACCTAGACCCAAAAATAATACCAAAAACAGGCGCAAGATATGCAGGCGCAAGATTCTACAAGTCAAAAACATTTATTGTTGAGAGATTAATAAACAAAATAATGATACCAGGGCACAAGAGCAAGAAGCATTTTATTACATCCTACAAATCAACAGGTAAGAGCCAGTTAGCATATTCCCTTGTTGAGGAAACATTTAAGGCAATTGAAAACAGGACAAAACAGAACCCAATAGCTGTTTTTGTCAAGGCCCTTGAAAATGCAGCACCTAGGGAAGAAATAATAACAATAGAATATGGAGGGGCAAGATATCCAAAGGCTGTTGAGTGCGCCCCCCAAAGAAGAATTGATCTTGCATTAAGGTACATGGTTCAGGGTGCTTTTACAAAATCATTCAATTCAAAGAAAGGGGCTGTTAATGCCCTTGCTGATGAGATAATAGCTGCCTCTCAGCTGAATAATTCATCAAATGCAATTAAAAAAAAGCTTGATATTGAAAGGCAGGCTGATGCTTCCAGATAATTTTTTATCACTTTTTGCTCATTTTCAAATGGGCTTAGCTAGCTTCCAAATGGAATCAAAATAATCAGCTAATGCTTTAGCTATCCCAGGAATCTCAAAGAAAATTGAAATTCTTTCTTCTTTTTTATCAGGGTTTCTTACATTTATCATTGATAATTTTTTGTCAATCACAGAAAAGGTAAAATCTCCAACTCCTAAATAATATTTTAAATCCCAACCTTCTTTTATTCTTTCTCTAAGAATATGTTTATTTTCAGAATCACATTTTGTTACAATCAACTTAGGAATAAGCCCTCTTGCAATTAACTTTTTAGCAACCAACTTAACAGAATAGGGTATTTCCTCTCCAACAGAAAAAATGTGTACTTCTTTCTTTGCTCTAGTAGTCATTTTGACAAA
This sequence comes from uncultured Methanosarcinales archaeon, assembly GCA_964403775.1. Classification (GTDB taxonomy): domain Archaea; phylum Nanobdellota; class Nanobdellia; order Woesearchaeales; family CG1-02-33-12; genus CG1-02-33-12. The sequence goes on along the minus strand of CAYOHL010000088.1, from coordinate 107 downwards.
ATAAGAATACATCTTTTCAAAACCAAGTACAACTTCTAGCTTTTCGTGAATCATTGGCTTTATTTTTTGTTCTTCGCAAAAGTTTTTAATGGTGTCTTTTGGGCTTC
>CAYOHL010000087.1:0-2709 GCA_964403775.1 uncultured Methanosarcinales archaeon | reverse complement strand
GAAGATAACAAAAAAGTAGTTGTGCTATTTATAGGACATAGAAAAAATGTTTACGACGACTTCTCAAAACTGTTTTAAATTTGACATTAGAAAGATTTAAATATCCTGTCGCATACATTAATAAAAAATGATGATAATAAAAAAAACTAAAAACATAATCTTCTTTTATATTGCTGCAATAATGGTTTTTACAGCTTCTGCACTGGCAATAAAAAATCTTGACCTATCAGATTACCCAGAGCCATTTGTGGATGGAAATGCATTGAATTTAATAATAATTGTAGGGGAAAATGCCAAGACAGGCGATATGATAGGCGCTATTGATATAGCAGCAAGCCTTGGACCCGCTTTTGAATCAGGGATGTTTGTACTGGATACTGAAATAGACAATATAAAAGAGCAGAATACTATTATTGTTGGCGGGCCTTGCGTTAACACAAAAGCAGCAGAGATAATGGGCTATCCCAGGGAATGCGACCAGGATTTTGAGCCAGGCAAGGCAAAGATTAAGCTATTTGATACTGGCAGCAATGTTGCTCTGCTTGTAGCCGGCTATGCTGTGGATGATACTTTAATGGCATGCAGGCTATTAGCCAATTATGAGCATTATCATCTTGATGGCAATGAGGTTGAGATTGCTGGAAGCGTTCTCGATGATTTCATTATAAAAAGAATTGAATAACTCTTTTTAGCACCAATTCTTTTAGTATCTAATATTCCTATACTAACTAACATTAAAATTATTCTTTTTGGAATATTCTTGTCAAGAAGGTTTTTATAAGCACACATTAGTTTTTTAAGGTATTCACTAAAAGGGGTATGAAAAATGAGCAGTAAAAAATATTTATTCAGTTCAGAGAGCGTAACAGAGGGGCATCCTGACAAAATATGCGACCAGATATCAGATGCATTCCTTGATGCAGTCTACAGCAAAGACCCTGATGGAAGGGTTGCTGTTGAAACACTTGTAACAACAGGCCTTGTTATTCTGGCAGGGGAGGTAACAACAAACACTTATGTGGATACCCAAAAAATTGTGAGAGACACAATAAAAAAAATTGGTTACACAAAGCCGGAATACGGCTTTAACTATAATGATATTGGAGTCCTAAGCTCTATTCACAAACAAAGCCCAGACATCTCGCAAGGCGTTACAGCCACAAAAACCCATGAGCAGGGCGCAGGTGACCAGGGAATGATGTTTGGCTATGCAACCAATGAGACAAAAGAGCTCATGCCTTTGCCGATAATATTGGCTCATAGGCTTTGCATTAGGCTTGCAGAAGCAAGAAAAAAGGAAATTTTGCCGTACTTAAGGCCAGATGGAAAATCACAGGTAACTGTTGAGTACAACAATGGGTTTCCTGCAAGGGTTACAACAGTTGTCATAGCTGCGCAGCATGACCTAGATGTCAGTGAAGAAAAAATAAGAAAGGACATTATTGAAAAGGTTGTAAAGCCTGTCTGCGGAAAATACCTGACAAAAGAAACAAAGTATTATGTCAACTCAACAGGCCGCTTTGTTATTGGTGGACCACCAGGTGACACAGGTGTTACAGGGAGAAAGATAATATGTGATACCTACGGGGGTCATGGCTCACATGGCGGTGGATGTTTTTCTGGAAAAGACCCAAGCAAGGTTGACAGATCAGCTTCTTATATGGCAAGGTATGTTGCGAAAAACATAGTTGCTGCAGGTCTAGCAGACAAGTGCGAAATACAGGTTGCATATTGTATAGGAATAGCAGAGCCAGTGTCCATATTAATTCATACATTCAACACCAACAAAATTCCAGAGGAAAAAATAGCTGAGCTTGTTAAAAAGCACTTCAGCTTTAAGCCAGCAGACATAATAAAAAACCTTGATTTAAGGAGGCCAATCTACAGAAAAACAGCCTGCTATGGCCACTTCGGAAGAAATGACCCTGACTTTACATGGGAAAAGACTGATAAAGCAGGGATTTTGAGAAAAGAGGCAGGCCTTAAAGGAGAGGCTAAAATCCCTGCTGAAAAAGAAGCGCTGAGGAAAAGCCCCAGCTTAAATGGTGAATAAGATTTTATTTTTTTGTCCAGCCAATATTTTAAAATTTTCCCTATATTTCTCTATTTTTTGATTATCTAATTTGGAAATAAAGTCCAATAATCCTTTATTGAAGTCTTCTGCTATTCTGATTGCTTCGACAATCTCTTGCTTGGTTATATGAAAATCAGTATAATACTGTTTATCTACCCTTTCTCTTTTTGCAAAGAGTATAGTTGAATTACCAATAGAAAACAATTCTTTAAGCAAAATAATTGAAGCAGAATGATTTTCACACTTTATTCCTACTTTAAAGAGCAATGCTGTTAGCATATGATACATGCTATAATAAACTAAAGAAACCGATTCTTCTAATTTATTGTTTTCCAGAAGAATTTTTGCAGAAATAAGGTTGTTTTCTGATTTTTTAAGATATGACTGTTTAATCTCTTCAGTTGGATCCACAAGCTGCAATTTTCTTTCATTGAAAAGTCTAGCCAAAAAATTGATTTTTTTCATAATAAGATTCAACACCCTTTATTATAATATGGTTTTTGTCTATTTCCTTGATCATGTTGTTTTCCTTGCTATACATTCCTATTTTAATGTTTAATTTTGAATCAACCAAACTAAGTTCTTTTTTTATGCTTTTATTTTTAGTTTCAATAAAAAGGTCAATATCACTGTCT
>CAYOHL010000086.1:0-2711 GCA_964403775.1 uncultured Methanosarcinales archaeon | reverse complement strand
TTGAAAGAGCATCACAAAATTACCAAAAACAGAATGGGCTTCCAGACCTTTTAGTAGGAAGCGAATATTTCAATGGCTCACTGACAAAAATATTTGAAAGCGATAAGCAGAATCTGTCAGAAGATTCATTTGGGTTCATGACAAACTTAGAGGGAATAATTAATGACAGCAGTTTAAGCAGGAATGAAAAAATTAAGAAGATAAGCAGATATGCAATAACAGATAAGAACAAGGTTACACTGCCAAGAATAAGCCAGCAAGCTGAAGTAATAAAAAAGCTTGTTATTCCTTATTTTGAGAGCATACTCAAACAAGGAGGCAGGATACTTTTTGTCAGCGGAAACCATCCCAATATGACCACTCCAAATTTTGATGAGGCTGAGGAAATAGGAAATTTAATCACTGACTCACCTAACTATATTAGGAACCACCAGCTGGAGCTTGGCAAAGGAGCAGGGGAAAGCTATGGATTGAAAACAATCAGGATTGATGGAGACAAAAAATTGTTTGCAAGCCACAAGCCCAAGAATGGCCCTGATGTGATAATAGGGGCCATGCAGCAGCTGCTTGATGCAAATATTGATGCAGATATTGCTGTCTTCTTTGACCGCCATCACCCAGGAGCAGGGTTTGCAGACGGCACTTTTTACATAGCAGCAGCAGGAAAGCAGCCTTGGAATGAATATGTTACCAAGACTGGACAGACCCCAGGATTAAGAGGGATAGTAAACTTTTTTCATGACCCAAATAAAAAAGGTTATGGGAAATGGGAATTTGTCCTTGACCCAGCACTGGAAAGAAAAGAGTATATGCAAAGGATTTAAAATTGTTAATTCTTGCAAGGTTTTTATATCTTTCCAGAAGGCATTATTGACCTTAAGGATGCAAGGAGCATTATTAAGAACACAATGCAGAATGCAACCCCATAATCCAGTGGAATTCTTCCAGAATGGGTGTAGATTGCTGTTATAACAAACCCAAACATGCCTGTCAGCATAAATGTTCCCGGCAATGCTTCGATTTGCCTTTTTTTTGGTTTTTCGTCAACTATCTTTCTGACCTTTTTTTTATGTTTTTTCATAATATCGCCCTCTTTTTTTAATTAATCTTTTAATATGAACTTATGCAGCTGTTTTTTTGCCTTTTGCTTTTTTTCCCTGTGTTTTTTCAGGAAATTGTTTAGTTTATCAACTAATATCTGCTTCAGCTCTCCTGAAAGAAGCTTCCCTGAGCTGTAGTCATCATAAATCCTCTTTAGTTTTTTATCATCCTCCTCAAAAAACCTCAGCCATTGGTATGAGCTGTCAATATCAGGGTTTCCGCCATGTTTTCTATGCTCTTCCAAGGTATCTTTTCCTCCTGAGAAAGCATATTTCATAATCTTGTCTCTTACAGTCTTTTCATCATCTGTTGTAAAGATTGTTGATTGTATGCTTTCCGAAGTTGACATCTTTCCTGATGGGCCTGTTAGTGCAGGAAGGAATATGTTGTGGACTGCTGCTGTCTTTGGATAGCCAAGCCTTGGGGCAACATCCCTTGCTATTCTCCAGTATGGGTCCTGGTCAATTGCAGCTGGAATTAATGTCCTGATTTTCCTGCCAGATAAAATTGAGGGCAGAAAGCACGGCGCTGCCTGAATGGCTGGCCAGAAATACATCCCAATATTTGTCTCATTTGTAAAGCCAAAAACAGATTTTGCATTAGATGCAGTTACTTTCTTTGCAATCTGGATTGCAATATTATACAATGTTTTTGAATAGTCTGTGTCAACAAAAATAAAGGTCTTTTTTGGGTCAAAGCCAAGTGCAATCAGGTCAAGTGCGTTTTCATAACCCAGCTTGTTGGTTTCTTCCTTGGTTAGATTGGGCTTGCATAAAAATTTCTCGTCATCTGTTATCTGGAAATACAACGGGGCGTCAAAAACATCCTGAAGCCATTTTGTGAAAATCCATGGGATAATGTGGCCCATGTGTGTATGGCCTGATGGGCCCCTTCCTGTGTATAATGCAAACTTTTTTCCCTGCTCATATTCTTTTAATAATATATCAAGGTCACGATGAGAAAAGAAAATCTTTCTTCTGAGCATATAATGTAACTTGTTAGAATACTTCTTCATCTTGTTAATCAAGCTGTCTGAAAGGGGCTTTGTGCCGAATTGCTTTATCAGCTTGTCATAATCAACTTCTCCCTTAACTTCCCAGGGCGTTACAATAAAATCCTTGGCCATTTTAATGAATCAAGAGATTATGATTATTTAAAGGTTTTGCTTAATTGCTGAATATTTTATCTATTATTTTTAAAGCAACTTCTTTCTTCTTCGGAAAAGAAGCTATCTTTATCTTGATGTGATAACAATCCCCCCTGTCAGTGAGCCAAAGCTTGTTTTCATTAACTAGTCTGCCTTTGTCAAGCCTTAAAAAGAAGTTAAGCTCATGATCAAGCCTTGATTCTGCCTGTTTGTTTATTAATAATTTCTGCTCATCAGTCAGTTTTTCTGCAAGGTTGGCCAAAAAAAGGTTTGTGTGGGATTCTTTTTTAAGATAAATCCCTGAAATGATTATTTTCTTGTTGTTAAAGCCAAATGCTGTTGTTTTTTTTAATTTTATTTTTTCCTTCTTAATATTAAAGGGAACAAGAAACAAAAGCTTTTCTGTTATAAGCCCAATATCCTCTTCTGGCTTGCAGAAAACAGTTAGGCATATATTATGAGC
>CAYOHL010000085.1:0-2768 GCA_964403775.1 uncultured Methanosarcinales archaeon | reverse complement strand
TCAGAGGGTTTATCTCGGGATAAAATTTCTAGGTTATTGTAATTCCAATTCAAATTTTTTGATTTTTCATTATTTATCTTATAATCATCATAATCAAATTTTTTGGGGCTTAAGTAAAAAGATTCTTTGTTAAGGAAATCTTGGATAAGGACGAGATAACTCGAATTCTCTTGTTCAAAACAAGGTTTTTCTTCGTTTTTCTCATTTAAAGTTCCTTTATCATTCTCTTTAGTTTTCTTTACAATTAAAGTTGAGTCTATGACCTTAATCTTGTTTTTTTCTTTTTCTATCCCTTTTATCAAAGAAATAAGTTCTGAATCTTCTTGCTTTTTTGTTTTGCTGATAGTCATATCCTACAGAAATTCATAAATAATATATAAGGCTTACTCCTTAAATGTATAAAGGTTCTTTATTTCATATGTACTAATCTTATTTTCCAGTGCATTTTTTTCTGAATCAATCTCCATTCCCCTTTTAATCAAAAACGCTGACGCAAGACCCAACCCAATTGCCGAAGCTGCATTGGTTATGCTGTTTTTGAACAGGCTTTCGGTAAATAACTCATTCAAACGAATTGCTACACTAGCCAGAGAGTATAATTTCTCCATAATTTCATCAGGCACCATTCTTGTGCTGTATGATAACAGCCCATCACCAAAAGGATTATAGTTAACAAGATCACGGATAAGATATTCGCTTAATCTGCTGTATTTATTAAACTCCATAAAATTGTTTATTGAACTAAGGGTGTTGTCTATTGCGAGCACACCCGTTATCCCTCCGCTTAGCTTATATAAAATTCCTGTCTTGGGCATACATTTTCTATATTTTATCATATATTTAAATCTTTTGTTTATAACCACTTAAAAGTAAAATCAGAATTAGTATGACTTGCTGAAATAAACCTTGTATTGGGCCTTTTTTCCGCATTTAATGCATTTTCCATTTGCTTTTTTTCCGTCAAATATAATGCATCTTGTGGTTGCGCCATCTGCCTCATATTTTATTAAGTCCTCGCACTCTTTTTCTCCGCAGAAGAAGACCTTTACTATTTTTTTTGCTTTTATTGCCTTTAAAAAGTCTTTCCAGCTATTAATCTCAACAATACTCTTGCCTAAGAATTCCTTTGCTTTTGTGAAAAGATTTTTCTGGATATTTTCAAGGGCTTGCTTGATCTTTTTCTCAAGTTCTTTTATTTTAACGGATTTTTTTTCTCCCGTATCCCTTCTTACCAGAACAACCTGGTTTTTCTCCAAATCTTTTGGGCCCAGCTCTATTCTTAATGGAATTCCTTTTAGCTCCCATTCATTGAATTTCCACCCAGCTGAGTATTCCTCCCTCTTGTCTATTTCAATATTGTGATTTTTCAATGATTTTTTTATCTCTTCTGCCTTTTTCAGTATTTTCTCTTTTGATTTGTCAAAGAAAATAGGTATTATAACTGCATGAATCGGGGCTATTTTTGGAGGAATTACTAATCCTTTGTCATCACCATGAACCATTATAACTGCTCCAATAAGCCTCGTGGTTATTCCCCAAGAGGTCTGCCATGGGGTGTGGTATTTTTCATCCTTGCCCAGGAATTTTATCTTAAATGCCTTTGCAAAATTCTGTCCAAGCATATGGCTTGTTCCCATTTGTAAGGCTTTTCCGTCCGGCATAAATGCCTCAAGAGTCATTGTATAAACTGCTCCTGCAAATTTCTCTTTTTCTGTTTTTTTGCCGGCAAGAACAGGTATTGCAAGATAATTCTCCATTAAATCCCGATACATATTGAGAATATCCATTACTTCTTTGTCTGCTTCTTTTTCTTCTGCATGAACAGTATGGCCTTCCTGCCACAAAAATTCCCTTGTCCTTAAAAATGGCTTTGGATATTTAAATTCCCACCTTACAATATTGCACCACTGGTTAAGCAATAAAGGCAGATCTCTCCATGACCTTACCCATTTTGCATATGACTCATTTATTATTGTTTCTGAGGTAGGCCTTATTGCAAGCCTTTCTTTCATCTTTGTATTGCCAGCATGGGTTACCCAGGCCACCTCTGGGGCAAAGCCCTCAACATGCTCTTTTTCTTTTATTAGAAGATGTTCTGGTATAAACAATGGAAAATAAGCATTTCTGTGCCCTGTTTTTTTAATCATTTCATCAAATATGCCCTGTATTTTCTCCCAGACAGCATATGCATTTGGCCTTAAAACCATGCATCCGGAAACAGAGCTGTAATCAGCTAATTCTGCCTTCTGAACAACCTGGGTGTACCACTCACTTAGATTATCTTTTTTCTTTACATTCAGTCCAACTGTTTCCTTTTTTTTAGCCATATTTACTCTAATTTGCCTCTTATTTAAAATCTTTTTGTTTTGGCTGCGAACTTAGCAAAAAGCTGTGGGGCTGCTGAGACTTCCGAGCTGCTTGCGAACTCTAATTTTTGCGAGCAAAGCGAGCGAGTCCAGCTTTATGCTGGACCTGCGTGCCAGCTTAGCAAGAAGCTGTGGGGCTGCTGAGATTTCCGGGCTGTTTGCGAGCGAAGCGAGCTAAGGGGATTTGGCTTTTAAGCAAAATCCTCTATGCTTGCCAGCTTAGCAAGAAGCTGTCGGACTCAGATCTCCGCGTCCCGAACGCGAAATACTGCCATTATACTACAGCCCCGCAAAAGAATAGAAATTCAACAAGTTTTAAATATCTTACTCATGTTCCTTAATTGCACGCGGGAGTGGCAGAGTGGCCAAATGCGCAAGGTTCAGGGCCTTGTCCCTTAGTGG
>CAYOHL010000084.1:0-2798 GCA_964403775.1 uncultured Methanosarcinales archaeon | reverse complement strand
TCTATTTATTGTGGTGAATTATATCTCTTGTTTTATAAATCACTTCTTTACATAAATCAACTAATCTATCAAATTCTTTTTTTTCTTTAAATTCCAAATCAATACCATATTGAAAATTTTCCCTTAATTTAATAATATTGCTTTCTTGTATTTCTTCTACATTTGCTATCTTTAAAGCATCTATGAATTTTTCATCAATATCTATTTTACCTTCCTCTTTAAGTATTTCAATCATAGCTATTGTGCATTCTTGGTTTCTTGAGTCATAACCAAACTTTCTTAAAATAGCTAAAAAGCAATGATACACACAATAGAAAAAAGCAGAGGCTGACCAATCTGAAAATCCTCCTTTTTCAAAATAAAGGGCGGCTTTTAAATTATGCTCGGCTTTGATAATGTGCTGCTCAGCCAATTTTGAATCTTTCTCTACCTTAACTAATCCTCTGTGTAAATCAGATTCTTTTAACTCTTTTTTTGCCTTATTTAAACACCACTTAACCTTATTGGATGCTTGTGACATTCTTAACCGCCTCTAATAGCTTATCATAACCACACAATATACAGCCATTTTTAATTGCGCTTAAAATTACTTTGTCTTTCTTCCTTAGATTCCTATCTAAATCTTTGAGTGTCTGCTTTACTAAGTGTATAGCTTTAATTGACAGGGCTCTTCTTTCATCTATAACCTTATTTACAAGATTATTTTTTTCTTTTCGAAAGACCACTAATAAGTCAATATCATTTGCTTTTTCCGGGTATCTTATTATTGAACCAAATATAACTGCTATTTCTACATAATTGAATAAATCCTTAAATTCATTTAACCATCTTGATGCTTCTTCCTTTGATTCATTTATAAGCAATGTTTCAATGGTCCTAAAGGTATAATAATCTTTTAGATTCACTTTATAGAAAATAGCCTTGCCCATTTTTTTGCCTGTAATTAATCCCTTTTTTTCCAAGTTTTTCATTGCTTTGAAAGCACCTGCTGATGTAATCCCTATTTTTTTTGTTATATTGTTTGCATTGTAATCTGTAGAAAAATCTTTAGTTAAAATTAACAAGATTTCAATTTCCTTATCGCTTAATCCTTTCATATTAACTCGCAGTTAATATATCATAACTCACAGTTAGTATATAAACTTTTCGATTTTTAGTTTTAAATACACTCCAAGCTAAGTTCTATGAATTTTAAAATTAGAAAGATTTTTAAAAAAGCAGAAAAGCAGAAAATGGTATGATACCTTACGCACCCCATCCGGTTTTGCTTGATTTGGGATTCCTGAAGATTTACAGCTGGGGCTTTATGGTTGCAGTTGCATTTATTGCTGCAACAATCCTGGCAGCAAAAGAGGCAAAAAGAAAAAAAACTGATCATGAAAAAATTTACAGCCTTCTTATTTATATTATAATAGGTGCAATCATTGGCTCAAGAATCGGCTATTTATTATTTGACCTTAATAATATTGCAAACCTCCTGGACATATTTAAGTTCTGGGAAGGGGGCATGTCATTCCACGGCGGCTTTATCGGGGGAATTCTGTTTGGATTTCTCTACATCAAAAAAAACAAATTAAATTTCTGGAAGACTGCAGATATATGCACCCCTTCAATTCCTCTTGCGCAGGCAATTGGAAGAATCGGCTGCTTTTTAAGGGGGTGCTGCTACGGCATTGAAACAGCCCTGCCCTGGGGAATCAGCTATCTTGGTGAAACAAGGCATCCAACACAGATATACTCAAGCATTGCATTGTTCTTAATCTTTATTTTCCTTTCAAAGCAAAAACACAAAAAGAGTTTTAATGGAGCTTTATTCCTAACCTATATTCTAATATATAGTGTGTTCAGGTTTTTTATAGAATTCATAAGAGTGGAGCCAAAAGTTCTTTTTGGCCTGACAGCAGCCCAACTTGTAAGCATTGTTTTGTCTGCAATATCTATATTCTTATTTTTAAGATTCAGAAAGTTATTTAAAACAAGAAACATTAGCAAAGGAAAATGATAAAAACACCGATAATCATTGTGAATTTCAAGGCATACAGGGAATCAATAGGAGATAACGCAATAAAGCTTGCAAAAATATGCAATAAAACAGCAGAAGAAACAAAAACAAGCATTGCTGTTGCGGTCCAGAGCACTGATATTTACAGGATTTCAAAGATTGTTTCCATACCAATTTTGAGCCAGCACATTGATTCAATAAGCTTTGGAAAGAATACTGGATTCTTGCTGCCAGAATCTGTAAAGCAGGCTGGTGCAGAGGCAACCCTGTTAAACCATTCTGAGCACAGGCTTGATTTTGATGTATTGAAAAGCTCAATTGAGAGAGCAAAACAGGCTAAACTAAAAACAGTTGTCTGTGCAAGGGATGTTGAGGATGCAGAAAAAATAGCTCATCTGAACCCAGATTTTATAGCAGTAGAGCCGCCTGAATTGATCGGTGGAAAAATCTCTGTTTCAAAAGCAAGGCCAGATGTTATAAGCAATTCTGTAAAAGCAATAAAATCCCTTAACAAAAAAATAAAAGTCCTTTGCGGTGCAGGAATACACAGCAAAGAGGATGTAAAAAAAGCAGTTGAATTTGGTGCAGATGGAATTCTTGTTGCTTCAGGAATTGTTAAAGCAAGAAATCAGGAGTCTGCCTTAAAAGATTTAGCAGATGGTTTAAAATAAATCTAATTAAGGGACAACAACATAAAGTTTCTGGGTTGCTCCATACCTGTTTTCAGAATTCTTCCTGCATGAAATGCTTTCATCGCTGCAAACATAAACATTAAGGACATATGTTCCTTTTTTTG
>CAYOHL010000083.1:0-2812 GCA_964403775.1 uncultured Methanosarcinales archaeon | reverse complement strand
TTTATATTTTAATCTTCATAAAGTCATAGGCACATACTGTGTTTGAGAAAACATCCTTTGCGTCACTTTCTATTCCTTCTAGAGTCTTGTAGCGCTGGCTGAAGTGCGTTAGAATAAGCTTTTTTGCATTTGCCTGGTTTGCCAATAAGCCTGCTTGCCTCGAGGTCATATGCTTGTATTCTTCTGCCTTTTCCTTTAAATCATCTGCATAAGTTGCCTCGCAAACCAAGATATCAGAATTCATTGCAAGTTCTAATGCATTGTTACAAGGGACTGTATCTGCTATAAAACTTAGTTTATTACCCTTAACAACATAAGTTGCTTGCTCTGGTGTTATTTTCTTTCCCTTGAAGATTATGCTTTTTCCTGACTGTAATTTGCCTAATAAAGGCCCTTCTGGAATACCGAGTTTTTTTACAGCATTTATTTTAATCCTTCTCCTGTCCCTCTCAATAAAACTAAAGCCAAGCGTTGCAATGTTATGCTCAAGGGGAAGCGCCTCTAGGAAAAAGTCCTTGCCCTCAAAAAACCTTTTTTTTGTGATTTCATGAATTCTTGTCTCTATTTGGTCCTCAAAAGAAAACGCCTTGAACATGTTTTCCATTCTGCCTTTTGTTCCCTTTGGGCCGTATATCTCAAGAGTTTTTTCATATCCGTTTTTTGCAAGGGTCTGTATCAGGCCAGGGATTCCAAGAACATGGTCGCCGTGCCAGTGGCTTATCAATACCTTTGTTACCTTGGATGGCTTTATCCCTGCTGTCTTCATCTGCCTTTGCGTGCCTTCGCCGCAATCAACTAAAATCCCTTCAGTGCCGTAGCTGATTAAAACAGCTGAATGATTTCTCTCTTTTGTGGGCACCATTGCGCTTGTGCCCAAAAATGTTAGTTGCATCTTAACAAAAAGGGTTATCTTTATATATTTAAGATTTGTGTAAAAGCATGGATAAGCAGATAGTTCTATTACTATTTTTTAATAGCAAAAAACGAAGGATTTAAATATAAAGGGTACATAAAAGAGATTAAAAATGTTTTGGGGGTATTAAAATGTGAAAAATATTCAGATGCAAACGCGGCGAAGAAAGATCCTTTATACCCGGGAAACATTTAGATGAAAGCATTGCTTTATCTTCAGAAAAAGGTTTTAGGAATTTAATAAATAAAATTAAAGAGTTTGAAGAGAAAGTATATCCTAAAATTAAGGTGATGGAAGATAAAGAAAAGTTCTTTGTTCAATATCAGATAGAAGTAAAAGAAGGAAAAACTTATTATAATACCTTTTTGGAAATAAGTAAATATAAGAGGTTTCGTAGTTTTGATGCATTTAAAGCTGGTGAATCTCCTGAGTTTAAGACTACAATTCATGAATGTATTCCCACAAAAGAAGTCATAAAGGTTTTTGATATTTTAGAATCAGTACACTCCATATACTAAACAGAGGAACATGGCTAAAGTCTAGTACTAATAACGGCATAAAAACATATTCTGAGGAATTAAAAGACATTAAAAAAGAAAAATTTTCAGTTTATTGGAGAGTATATAAAGAATTTGATTTTAGTAATATGGAATTTAAGTATATTATGGAACCAGCAATATATTGCAATAACTTGTCACTTGCCTTGATTTTAAACACATAAAAGAATAAAAAACTAAAATTTTTTAAATGGATGCGGTTTCTCACTGTTTATGGCTAAAGAAAAGAAAGCAAAATCCAAGGAAAAGAAGGAAGAACCAAAGGAAAAAAAATCAAAAAGTAAAAAGAAAAAGGTAAAGGCAACCCTGACAAGAGAGAGGGTTTTAACAGAAATCTCTGATGCTGCGCATAATTTCTACAACCAAAGCAGGTTTGGCAGTATTTTAGAGGACGGCAAAGTCCAGCTGTCATTACTGGAAGCATTGTACTTAATGGAGAAAAACAAGATTCTGATTAAGGATTATAAAAAGAAAAGGGTTTCTTTTGATGACTTTATAAAAAGGGCAAAAAAGATTGAGCCTAATTTCTGGATAAGGTACTGTGTTTTCAGGGACATAAGGGAAAGGGGCTATATAATAAAAACAGCCCTCAAGTTTGGGGCTGACTTCAGGGTTTATGACCGCGGAATAAAACCAGGAGAGGGCCATGCAAGATGGATTGTTTATCCTGTTCATGAGGGCTCTGCTTTAACATGGTATGATTTTGCTGCTAAAAACAGGGTTGCGCATTCCACAAAAAAGCGTCTTATGATTGGCATAGTTGATGATGAGAGGGATGTAACCTATTATGAGATTAAGTGGATCAGGCCTTAGCCTTAAACAGCCTCTTCCTTAATTCATAAAGAACAGAAGGGGTTATTTTTTCTTTTGCCAGCTTTGATTGAAGAAATACATTAACCTCTGTTTGGTCAGGCCTCTCAAGAACCTCTAATTTGTAATGGACAGGATAAGCAGGATGAGATGGGCCTCCCTTTTCACCTATGCAGTAAACATATCTTTCTCTCACTTCTTCTTGGTATTCATTGTTAAAAGGAGGAGGTATTTTTTTATATTTATCCTCTTTATTTAAAAGGTCAGAAATCTGTTCATTAATCAACTGCATCAGTAATGGAAAACCATGCGATGATTTAATTAGATCACCAATAGTTTCTGAAAAACCTTCAAATATCCTTGTATTTTCTTTTTCTTCTATCTTAACAGTTTTACCACAAAGCCCTAAGGGGATATCAATAAGGTCTATTAATTTGGTAATCTTATAGTTTATTGAACTTCTTGGCCCTTCAAAACAAAACTTTAATGGTTTGTTATTATAAGTTTTACGCATATTTATTATTAATTACTC
>CAYOHL010000082.1:0-2821 GCA_964403775.1 uncultured Methanosarcinales archaeon | reverse complement strand
ATTATATATAAAGCTTTCTATTGCAATCAAAAATCCTTTAGAAAGCTTTTTAAATCAACTATAATTTCCAAAAAGCATGGCAAGATTAAGAAAATTCGCATCTTACAGAAAAGTTGAGAGGCCTTACACAAGAATCTCAAAGTTCAGGAAGAAATCATTTATCAGGGCAAGCCCTAACCTCAAGATAGTGAGGTTTGAGATGGGAGACCCAAAAAAAGAGTTTAATTACACCCTCGAGCTTGTTTCAAAAACTGACCTGCAGATAAGGCATGATGCAATTGAATCAGCAAGGCAGACAAGCAATAGGGTCCTTGAAAAAGAGCTTGGAAAAATGGGTTATTTCATGAAGATAATGATTTATCCTTTTCACATTTTGAGAGAAAATCCATTGGCAAGCGGAGCTGGTGCAGATAGAATGTCAACAGGAATGAAAATGTCATTTGGGAAGCCTATTGGTGCAGCTGCTCAGGTCAGGAAAGGGCAAAAAATATGCATAGTTAGGGTTAACAAAGAGGGCATTGCAACAGCAAAGACTGCACTGAAGAGACTGTCAAAGAAAATACCAAACTCTTATCTTATTTTGGTCAAGGAAAACAAGCCTGTTACTATTTCTTGATAAAGAGAAAGTTATAAATATAATTCTCTATTCCAAAAAATATGGAGCTAAATATTATGATAGAGTTTTTTAAGAACCAGTATGTGGAAGCAGCAATAATCTTTATTTTATTTGTAGTAATCGCAAAGACAGTTGCAGTTGTTTTAAGGAAGTATTTAAAAAAAATAACTGAGAAGACAAAAACAAAGTTTGATGATTTGCTTCTTGAAAAAACAGAGCCATTTTTAACATATGTTATACTCCTGGTTGGTGTAAGATTTGTGCTGCTGCATATTGGGATTATGAATTTATTGATATCAAGAATAATCAATTCTTTTATAGCAATCTTGGCTGTATATTTTGTGATAATAATTATTGAAATGTTCATTAACTTCTGGGGAACCAGCTGGGCAAAGAGGACAAAATCAGGTGTTGATGCCATGCTTCCATTAGTGCATAAATTCTCAAAGGTTGTTTTGATTATTGCCTGCCTGATGTTTATACTGGATATCTGGGATAAGGATGTAACAGGATTTGTTGCTGGCCTTGGAATAGCAGGAATTGTACTTGGGTTTGCCCTCAAGGACAGCCTTGGAAATATATTTGGCGGGATCTCAATTATACTTGACAAGACATACAAGGTTGGAGACAGAATAAAAATTGACTCTGGTGAGAGCGGATTAGTCTATGATATCAGCCTTAGAAGCACAAAGATAAAGACATGGGACAATGATATTCTTATTATACCAAACGGCAAGATGGCCAACTCAAAAATACAGAACTATGTCCAGCCAAGCATAATGTCAAGAGCAGTAGTTAATTTTTGCGTTGCATACGGCTCTGATGTTGATAAGGTAAAAAAAGTGGTAATAGAAGCAATAAAGAAAGTGGAAAATGTCCTTGATGAGCCGGCTCCTTCTGTTGACTTCATGAAGATGAGTGATTTTTCTCTTGACTTTAAGGCAAAGTTCTGGGTTGATGATATTGCGAAAAGATACAGGGCAACAGAGAATGCAACCAACATTATTTACAAGACCCTTAGGAAAAAAGGTATAAGCATACCTTTCCCAACAAGAACTGTTTATCTAAAAAAATAAAACAATAGATTTAAATAATTGCTTTTCTAAGACAACAATTGGGTGGTTATTATGAAATCTAAATATAAGGGAATAGATTATTACAGGCCAGACTACTTTTGTGGGATATTGCCTGAAATCAATGAATCAAGGTATAAATTTAAGATAGTGTCAGGAAGCTCTAATAAAAAACCAGTTAAAATGCATAATATTGAGGGCAAACTAGAGGAGATGAATAGG
Organism: uncultured Methanosarcinales archaeon; assembly: GCA_964403775.1. GTDB lineage: Archaea > Nanobdellota > Nanobdellia > Woesearchaeales > CG1-02-33-12 > CG1-02-33-12. The sequence goes on along the minus strand of CAYOHL010000082.1, from coordinate 910 downwards.
CAGCAGGACAAGCAAAATATATAAATTACCTTAACCAAACTAAGGCTATGGAATGCAAAAAACCGAAAAATTTAGCTAAGTGCAACTGCACTTATGAGCCCTGTGAAAGAAAAGGCCTTTGCTGTGAGTGCATAAGTTATCATTTGAGCAGGAATGAGCTTCCTGCATGCTACTTCCCAGATGAGATTGAAAAAACCTATGACAGGTCTATATCAAGGTTTGTTGAGATAAACAGCTAAAAGATGAATAAAATAAAAGAAAAAAAGTGTTATAAAGGCTTTTCAATTTGGCTAATGCCAACAGGCATAGCTTATAAGGAATTATTAGATTTAATTTCTAAATTAAGTCAAGAATATTCTTCACCAGTCTTTCAACCACACGTTACCTTAATTGGAGGTCTGTCTGGAAAAAAAGAAGAAATTATTTCCAAAAGCTCTAAACTGGCCTCCCAAATTAGTCCATATAAAATAAAAATTAGTAAGCCTGCTTATTTTAATGAATATTTTAGAAGTTTATTTTTAAAAGTTAAAAAAACAAAAGAAGTTATGGAAGCTAATCTAAAAGCAAAGGAAATTTTTAGTTACAACAAAAAATCTAAATATTTTCCTCATTTAAGTTTAATGTATGGAAATTTTTCTCCAAAAATAAAAGAAAAAATTATCTCAGAATTAGGAGAAATTAATTTAGAATTTAAAGTAGAAGAACTTCATCTATTTTTCACTGCTGGCAAACCAAAAAATTGGTATGAAATAGAAAAATTTGATTTAAAATCTTAAAGATGAAAATAATCAATGTAAAAATAAAAAAAATTAAGGTTAATTCTTTCTCAGCAAGAGACTACTCTGTTGAATTATCAATTGATTTTAATGATGGTATTGACAAGCAGATAATGAGACACACTTTAATAGAC
>CAYOHL010000081.1:0-2880 GCA_964403775.1 uncultured Methanosarcinales archaeon | reverse complement strand
AAAATAAGGTAAGCACTCATCGTAAACTCAACCAAGATTCCTAATTTAGAAAACATAAAGACAGCAGATGTTTCTCTTACCCCTAACCCGGAAAGTGTTATCGGAATGAGTGAAAGAATTTCTGTTATTGAGGCAATTATCATTATTGTTAATATGCTGATATTTACTTGCTGGTTAACAGCACAGAATGCAAGATAAACCATAAGGCCAAACAAAACTGCCTTTAAAAGGGCAATTACTATATTTATCAGTAAAAGATAATTATACTGTTTAAAATATCCCGAGAAGGTTCTATAAAATCCAATAAACATTTTTGAGTATTTTCTCAAAATGTATTTTTTAACAATGTCTCTTCCTTTTTTCCATATTATAAGAAATATTAGCACAACAAAAACAAGAATGGAAATGTAAGTTAGTCTAATGGCGGTGATGGATGGAAAAAAGATGAAAAAACCAAAACATGCAAGTGCTAAATGCACAAAAAAAACTATTATCCTATCAATCAGGACAACTGCACTCGCCCTGCCAATAGCTATATCTTCTTTTTTTAGGAAATAAACCAATGACAAATCGCCTACCCGCCCAGGGACGAATCTTGATATCGCATAAGTCAGCATATTATACCATACCAACTTTTTTAAGCCCAATCTTCTTGCTTTTAGGGGCAGCAGCAAGACTTTTATGCTAACTGCTGCAATCAGAAAACCCATGAGAAAAGCAATTATCATAAGAGCAAGATAAAATGGATTTACTGCCCGGAGACTTTCATAAATCTCTTTAAATCCTGCTTTATAGGACAACAAGATTATTAATAAAACGCTTACTGCAGTCTTTAAAATCCGCTCAATGTATTTTTTCATCTTAGCATATCATAGACAAGCTTTAGATTAAACTTAGCTTTTTCCTGAAATATTTCTGTCTTTTCCTTAAGACTCCTTTTAATACTACTTTTATCTGATAAGGCTTTTTCTATTTTTTCTACTAAACTTTTATATTCAACTTTTTTTACAGGCACAGAATATTTTTCTAATCCGAGCCTTTTGGTTAATCTTTCTCCCTTTTCGCTGTAAGGAAGTGATACTACAGGAACGCCCATGCCTGCGCCAAGGATAACAGCATGGAACCTTATTCCAACTACCAGGTCCATCAGACCATAAACCGCCTTTAATTCATGGACTTTGTGATTATAGCTGTTTATCACAAAGGCATTTTCCTTGTGCCTCATTTTGCTTATTATCTCATCTGAAACCTTTTCATCCTGCTGCTGCTGCTCTTCATGCATCTGCATTGGAATAAAGATTATGTTTGCATCCAACTTTTCAGTGATGTAGTCTGCTGCCATTGCAAGGGTTTTTTCCAATTTTTTAAACTTGAGCTTGTTTTTTTTGTCAATAAGCCCGAATTTGACCCTGTATTTCACAGGAATTATGCTTCCCTGTTTGCGATGAAAAACACGCCTTGGAACAAAAGCTATCATTGGCTTTTTTTCATCAATCCCATAGCTTTTGATTATTTTGACTGCCTTTTTCTTTTCTGCTGGTTTCAGGTCAAAAGCAGGATCAACCGCAGAATACATTTTATTTTTTATTCCCAGATTTATTAAAATGGTTTTTGACTCTTCATCCCTCAAGGTTATCAAATCTGCCTTGCTTAATATCCTTCTTACTATGAACTTAATAAACCTGCTTTTTACCTGGCTGACTCCTATTGCATAAACAGCAACTTTCTTTTTCATCAGCTTGGCAAGAAATATTTTAAACAAATGAAACAGAGTGTAAAGTTGGCTCGACGCATCTGTTATTAAGTTTCCGCTTCCCCAGACAAGAATGTCCATTTTTTTGAATTCCTTTATTATCTTTGGAAGATTTATTAAAAGACTAAATGGAGACATTTCTAGTCTTATTGATTTAATTCCATGCATCTTTTGTGTTTTTTCAGGGTCGCATGAGAAAACAATCACTTCAGTACCCTTATCCAGCGATCTTATATTTCCAAGAAAAGATGCGATGACTGCTTCATCGCCTAAGTTGAAGTTTCCGTCGCCGCAGGCCATAATTATTTTTTTCATTCTACATCCCTAATTTTTTTTGCGTTTAATACAATCCAATTTCCCTTGTCAAAATTACTAAAAACAAGGTCAAAAAAGAAAATATATGAGGCTATTCTTGATACTAAACTCAATAACCTGCTTTTTGGTGTTTTTTTGTTCTCTTTTATTTTTTTGTTTAAGACAAACCTTTCAAACAAATAAAAATAAGCCCTTACTATTGGAAAACCCACAGATTTTATATTTTCTACCTTAAAGCCGTTCCTATCTAAAAGCCTAAAAAGGCCTTTGCGAGTATACCTCCTGATGTGACCAACCCACTCATCCTCCTTTGACCAAAGTTTAGGGTCATGGGGCACTGATATAATGCACTGACCGTTCATCTTTAAGACCCTGTTGAACTCCTTTACAGCTTTGTTATCATTTTTTACATGTTCAAGAACCTCTCCGCTTATGACTGCATCAAATGAATTTTCCTTGAACTTTATATCTGTCACTCCCATCTGAAAAAAATTTAAATTTTTCATTTTTAGGGACTCTTTTGCTCTTTTCGCAAAACTTATATTCTTTTTTATTATATCTATCCCAATAACATTAAACCCTGCTTTGGATAGCCTTACGCTCAAGCTTCCATTGCCGCAGCCAGCATCGAGAACATTTTTGCTTTTTTTATTTAGATAATGCACAAGAAGAGTCTGCCTGAAATAATTGCGAGGCCCAAAAAAATAAGGATCAGACCCCCAATCTCTTTTTTTCATTTAAAACACCAGTGGTTATCTCCTGTTCATATCAGCCAAGAAGCCAAAGAATGCTATCTGGATTCCTACAATTAT
>CAYOHL010000080.1:0-2899 GCA_964403775.1 uncultured Methanosarcinales archaeon | reverse complement strand
GACCAATATATACTCAAAAATCATACCATAGGACACAGGCAATAGATTGGATAAACACTAATGCTCCAGAAAATTCAATTATTATAAGCAGGTTTGATGATGTGGACCTTGATGTAGGCATTGACCAATATCTTCCATCCCTGCTTAGGAGTGACCTGGAATATGCAATCATAGAAAATGATTTTGAGCCATGGATTAAAGAATATTTCCTAAGCTATCGCTTAAAAGAAAATAAAGATTACTTAAGTCAAAAAGAGATTTATTTCATATCAGAGCTTAATGCAGCAGAATCCCAAAAAGCAATAACAAGGGAAACCAACCAAAGCTTAACCCTAATAGAAACATTTAAATCAAAACAAGATCCTTTGGTTTATGTTTATAAAGTTTACAAGGAAAATCGTAATAGTTTAAAATAAAAGACTTAAATAACTTTACTTAAAAAATATAAAAAGGAGGTTTTAATTAAAATGTCTAAAAAAGCTCTAATTACTGGAATAACGGGCCAGGACGGCTCATATTTAGCAGAATTCTTGTTAAAGAAAGGGTATGAAGTTCATGGGGTTATGAGGAGAAGCAGTAGTTTTAATACTTGGCGTGTTAATCATCTGTATAAAGATCCGCATGAAAAAGATCATTTTATATTGCATTATGGTGACATGAGTGATGCAACAAATATTATCAGGCTCATAAAGCAGATAAAACCAGATGAGATATACAATCTTGCAGCACAGAGCCATGTCCAGGTAAGTTTTGAAACAGCAGAATATACTGCAAATTGCGATGGTTTGGGAGTATTAAGAGTTCTTGAAGCAGTAAGATTACTTGATATGATTGATAAGGTCAAAATTTATCAGGCATCAACATCTGAGCTTTTTGGAAAGGTTGTTGAAACTCCGCAGACTGAGACAACTCCTTTCTATCCAAGAAGCCCTTATGGTACTGCAAAACTGTATGCTTACTGGATTATTAAAAATTACCGTGAGGCATACAACATGTTTGCATGCAATGGCATTTTATTCAACCATGAATCTCCAAGAAGAGGACAAACATTTGTCACAAGGAAAATTACCATGGGCTTATCCAAAATTAAGCTTGAAATGCAAAAAAAACTTTATTTAGGTAATATAAATACAAAAAGAGACTGGGGATATGCACCAGAGTATGTTGAATCCATGTGGCTGATGCTTCAGCAGGACAAGCCAGATGACTATGTAATTGCAACAGGAGAAACACACACAGTAAGGGAATTTATTGAAGAAGCATGCAGGATTCTTGATATCAATCTTGAATGGAAAGGAAAAGGAGTTGATGAAAAAGGGATTGACAGAAAAACAGGAAAAATAATAATTGAGATAGATCCAATTTATTTTAGGCCTACAGAGGTCAACTTGCTATTGGGAGACCCAAGCAAGGCGCAAAGAATACTTGGATGGAAAGCAAAAACAACATTTAAGAAACTGATTAAGATAATGGTTGATGCTGACATGGATATCTTGAAAAACAATAAAGTTGTCTATTAAAATGTTAAAAAACAAAAGGATTATTGTAACTGGAGGAGAGGGGTTTCTTGGCCAACATCTTATTAAAAAACTTATTGAAAGATGTGTTCCTAGAGAAAATATATTTATTCCAAAGTTTGAGGAATATGACTTGAGAAAAGAAAAGGATATCAAAATAATGTTTTCTGATTTTAAAGCAGATATTGTTATTCACCTAGCAGCAAAAGTCGGAGGCATAGGCCTAAACAGGGAAAAACCAGGAGAGTTGTTTTATGATAATCTCATAATGGGCATACAGGTTATGGAACAGGCAAGGATTAACAACGTAGAGAAGTTTGTTGCCCTTGGAACAATATGTGCATATCCTAAGTTTACACCCGTTCCATTTACGGAAGAAAATTTATGGAATGGATACCCAGAGGAAACTAATGCACCTTATGGCCTAGCAAAGAAAATGCTTTTAGTTCAGTCACAGGCATACAAGCAGCAGTATGGCTTTAATTCAATATTTTTACTGCCTGTTAATTTATATGGCCCAGGAGATAATTTTGACCCCTCAAGCTCTCATGTGATCCCTGCACTAATTAAGAAGTGTGTTGATGCTGTAGAAAATAATAAAGACAAAATAAGTGTCTGGGGTACTGGAAAAGCATCCAGGGAGTTTCTTTATGTTGAGGATGCTGCAGAGGGAATAATTCTTGCAACAGAAAAATACAACAAGTCAGAGCCAGTAAACCTTGGAGCAGGTTTTGAGATAACAATAAAAGATTTAGCAGAGAAAATTGCTAAATTAACTGGATTCAAGGGGAGAATAGAATGGGATATTTCAAAGCCGGACGGACAGCCACGAAGAATGCTTGATGTTTCTAAAGCAAAAAAAGAGTTTGGTTTTGCTGCAAAAACTAGTTTTGATGAAGGTCTTAGGAAAACAATAGAGTGGTATAACAAAAATAAAAATGAATTTTAAGAAACTCGCCAAATTTTTTGATAACAAAGCACAAGAAAGGTGCAAATGGATTAAGAGGAATAACTATTATAACCAGAAGATAATTGATTTTATGAAATTTCATATTCCTCCTAATAGCACTGTTTTAGAGATTGGATGCGGCACTGGATTTCTACTGAATGCTCTTTCTCCAAGAAAAGGGGCTGGTATTGATTTTAGTAATGAAATGATAAAAATAGCATCTGAAAAATATCCCCGCTTACAGTTCATTAACGCTAATGCTATCAATTATAAATTAAATGAGAAATTTGATTATATTATAATTTCAGATACCATTGGTTATTTTGAGGATATACAAGGAGTCTTCAGAAATATCAGGCAAAACTGCACAAATAAAACAAGGATAATAATAACTTCTTATAATTATTTATGGGAACCTCTGCTAAAATTCGCA
>CAYOHL010000079.1:0-2981 GCA_964403775.1 uncultured Methanosarcinales archaeon | reverse complement strand
TCAGCATAATCAGCTCAGGCCATGACGGCGGAAAGAAGCTGGACGGCCTCGGCGGGATTGGGGCTATCCTAAGATATAAACTGAGTTATTAAGTTTCTGGCTAAATCTCTTTCTCATAAAGATAAAATTTATTTCCTTTCTTGTATCCTCTTTTTTCACAAAATCGCTGCATGTTACTATTTTCTGTCTTAACAAGGCCAATAATTGTCTTTAAACCATTTTTCTTGCAGTGTTTTTCATATGACTCATACAGTTTTGTTCCAATCCCTTTTGATCTATACTCAGGCAAAACTACGAAATCCACAAAAAAAGAGTATTTCTTTTCTTTCCATATTTCAGCCATTAAAAGACCAACAACTTTTGTGTTTTGTTCTGCAACCAAAACAAGATTTATCTTTTTATCTTTAATAGAGTCAACTACATAACTTTCAGAATAGAGTGCATCTATTTCTCCACAGCCCTGCAGTTCAGGGGTTTTTTAAGCAGATCTAAAATTGTTTCTGTGTCTTTTAATTCTGCGTTTCTTATTATCATTTTCTTCATACAAAAACTTATTATATATAATCTTATCTGCTTCTCACAACCCTAAATGTTTCCCTTGCGATTTGCAGTTCCTCATTGGTCTGGATGACCATGGCCATTACTTTTGAGTCTTTTGCTGTTATGATTATTTCATTGTTTTTGTTTTTTGTTTTGTCAATTTTAAGGCCAAGATATCTAAAATGCTTCAGAATTCTTTCTCTTGCATAAAATGCATTCTCGCCTATCCCCGCCGTAAAAACAATCACATCAACGCCGTTCATTGCAGCTATGTAAGCTCCAATATATTTTGCAACCTTGTAGCAAAGAATATCTAATGTTAAGCTGGCCCTTTTGTTTCCTTTTTTTTCATTTGCCCACAAAACCCTGACATCAGGGCTTATTCCGGATATTCCAAACAAGCCTGATTTTTTGTTTAATAAATTATCAATTTCCTTTAAAGAAAGTTTTTCTTTTTTCATTAAAAACAAGATTATACTAGGATCAATATCACCAGACCTTGTCCCCATAACAATCCCTTCCAATGGAGTAAAGCCCATTGAAGTGTCAATACTCTTTCCATTTTTTATTGCAGCAATGCTTGAGCCATTTCCAAGATGGCAGGTTATTATCTTTAATTTTTTGTAATCCCTGTTTAGGATTTCAGCTGCTTTTCTTGAGATATATTTATGGGAGGTTCCATGAAAGCCATAGCGCCTTATTCTATATTTTTTATAGTAATTATATGGAACTCCGTAGATAAATGCCTTTTCAGGCATATTTCCATGAAAGCCGGTGTCAAAAACAGCAACCTGCTTTATATCAGGCAAAAGTTCTTTGCAAACCCTTATTCCAGTAAGGTTTGCAGGATTATGCAGCGGGGCAAGACTACTTAATTCTTTCATTTTTTTTATAACCTTATCATCAACCAGAACAGGCTCTTTGAAATCCTCACCGCCATGGACTGCCCTGTGGCCTATTGCCTTTATTTCATTAAGTGAGCTTATTATATCATTAGCCAGGATTATGTCAAGAACATTTTTTAGTGCAATTTTATGGTTTTTAATTTTTTTTCTTATTTTCCTTTTTTTGTTTTTTAGTTCATACAGGATAAAAGAATCTTTTAAGCCAATGCCGTCAGCAATTCCCTTAATCAAGACATCTTCTTTTTCCTTAATCTCAAAAAGCTGGAACTTTAATGAGCTTGAGCCAGAATTCAATACTAATATTTTCATCTTATTAACCCTTTTATGTTTTGGGCCTGCACAACAGTTATTGCTGTCAAGTCAACAATATCCTGGACAGAGCAGCCCCTTGAGAGGTCATTCATCGGCTTTTTCAGGCCCTGAAGTATTGGGCCGATTGCCCTTACATTTCCTAATCTTTCAACAAGCTTGTAGGATATATTGCCAGAGTTAAGGCTTGGGAATACAAGCACATTGATTTTTTCCCTGCAGTTAATTTCAGGGCATTTTATCTCGCAGACATTTTCTATAAGCGCTGCATCTGCCTGGATTTCACCAACAACATTCAACCCGGATTTTCTGGCAATCTTTACTGCTTTTCTCACTCTGTCAACATCCTCTCCTTTTCCAGAGCCAGCTGTTGAATATGAAAGCATACCTGCCTTTGCTTTTTTATTAAAAAGAGCTTCAAAGGTTTTAATTGAAAGCATTGCTATTTCTGCAAGCTCATCTGGAGTTGGATCTGGAATAACAGCACAATCAGCAAATAACAAAACTTTTTCATCCTTTATCATAAGCATTGCTCCAGATGCTTTTTTAACACCTTTTTTTGTTTTTATTATCTTAAAAGCAGCCCTTATTGTGTCTGCCGTTGTATAAGATGCCCCGCAGACAAGGCCGTCAGCATCATTATTATAAAGCATCATTGTGCCAAAGTAAAGCCCATTTTTCAGCATTTTTTTGGCGTCATCCAGGCTTATCCCCTTGCCTTTTCTTAACTCAAAAAGCCTTTCTGCATATAAGTTAAATTTCTCTGATTTTAAATGGTCAACTATCTCCACGCCTTTTAAATCCAGCTTAAATCCATAAATCTTTTCCAATACTTTTTTCACATTGCCTAAAAGAACAACTCTTGCAATACCTTTTTTCAGGATAATCTCAGATGCCTTCAAAATCCTTTCGTCCAATGCCTCTGGGAAAACAATTTTTTTGGGATTTTTTCTGGCCTTTTTTATTATGCTGTCCAAAACCCTCATAATCAGATTAACTTTCTTTTATTTATTTAAAACTTTTCATTTAGAACCCAAACAAAACATTTTGCTATAAACTTAACAATTTAAAACATAATTTAAGCAGCTTATCAAAATTTAAATTAAAACACTATTCCCACCTTAAGCTTGTTTTCACGTGGAAAAAAAGCCCGGAAAAAGATAACATTTAAATAATAGTTGCACATAATTTTATCAGGGTTTTTTAACTAAATGGTTACATATTAAA
>CAYOHL010000078.1:0-2993 GCA_964403775.1 uncultured Methanosarcinales archaeon | reverse complement strand
ATCATCATATGATTTACATTAAGTTTTTTGGCTATTTCCCTTACATGGCTATTTTCTTTTAATAAGACATTGATAATCTCCAATTTGTAACTTTTTTGTTCCATATGTAACAATTATGTTAAATTCTTTATAAACCTTTCTATTTTTTAATCAGCTCATCAAAGCATTTTTCATGGAAATAATAAATAGAACAGGTTATTTTATCATCCTGTTCCAAAATAACAAGGCTTTTTCCGTCTATTGGCTTGAGGCACTTATAGCATGATGTTGGCTTATTAATATAACAAAGATGTTCTTCTTTAAATTTTTTATATCCCTCAGAAAAATCATCATCAAAAATCTTAATTTCCAGCCTTGCAAATCTGGCTATGCTGTCAAGGGTTTTTTTATATTTTGATCCCGGAGTAAACTTATTCTTCCTTATCATAATCTATTAGTGTGAATATGTCTCGGCCTTTCAATTTTTCCCTGCCTTTGAGAAAGCTTAGCTCTATTAAAAATGCAAGGCCAACAATATTGCCTCCAAGCTTTTCAACAAGTTCAACAGCTGCCTTTGCAGTTCCGCCTGTTGCCAGAAGGTCGTCAACAATAAGCACATTATTGCCTTTTTTAATTGCATCCTCATGCACTTCAAATGCATCTCTGCTGTACTCTGTAATAAACTCCTGCTTTATTGTTTTATACGGCAGCTTGCCTGGTTTTCTCAGGGGAACAAAGCCTGCATGCAATTCATGGGCAAGGACAGCCCCTAAAATAAAGCCCCTTGATTCAGCGCTTGCAACAATATTTACTCCCCTGCCGTCAAAATAATGCATTATCTCCCTTATTACATACCTGAATGCATGCGGGTCACTTAACAGGGTTGTTATATCCTTGAACATAACCCCTTTTTTTGGAAAATCAGGTATTGTCCTTATCTTGTCCTTTAGTTCCATCATATCCACTTAACTATGTTATTGATTGCAGTATAAAAAATTTTCTAAATCTTAGAGAAATGCCCCCTGCAGGGCGTTCTTACATTTGCAGGCCCTTTCTTTTGGGATTTTTGGTATAATTTCTGCAAGAAGCATTTTTACCTTTTCAATGTTGTTTTTCATTGTTTCTGTAACCTCATTGCCGCTAACCTCACTATCACGCCATACATCGTAGTCAGTTACCATTGCAATTGTTGCATAGCATATCTCTGCCTCTCTTGCAAGCACAACCTCTGGTGCCATTGTCATGCCAATAATATCAGCATTCCACTGCCTAAACATGTTTGATTCTGCTTTTGTTGAGAACCTTGGGCCCTCAACAACAACACAAGTGCCTTTTTCATGGTATGGAAACCCAAGCTTCTTTGAGCTGTCAGAAAGCAGTTTTCTAAGAACAGGGCAGCATGGCTCTGCAACTGAAATATGGCAGACCTGCGAGCCAGTATAAAAAGTTGTTTCCCTTTTATAGGTCCTGTCAATAAACTGGTCTGTGAAAACAAAGTCGCCCGGCTTCATGCCCTCGTTTAATGAGCCGACTGCAGAAGGTGCAAGTATATGGGTTACTCCAAGCTTTTTTAATGCATAGACATTTGCCCTGTAATTAACATTAGTTGGGTTTAGTGTGTGGTTATAACCATGCCTTGGAATAAAAAATACATCTCTTGCTTTTAATTTTCCGGCTGTTATAAGGTCAGATGTTGCTCCGTAAGGCGTATGCACTTTTATTTTTTTCACATTCTTAAAAAGCCTTGGGTCATGAAGACCAGAGCCCCCAATAATGCCAATCCTAACTGCCATATAAACAATGCTGGACTGGAACTATAAAAATGTTACTATTTTAAAATAGAAATAAACTTATTTTGCTTTTTTGCTTGTCTCAACCCTATCAGAGATTATAGCAGAGTTGCCGCTTGGGTCCTCAATTGTTATCTTGAGCTTTTCATCCCCCCACATAGCCCTGTTTAGTTTTTTTATCAGCTTTCTTGCCTTCTTTTTTTCATCATTGTCCTCTGTTTCTTCAGCAAGTGTTTCAATCTGGTGATTCACTCTTTTTAGTATGCCCTCTATGTTTGTTATATAACCGTTTGAGGCAGGCCCAGGGGTAATTGTTGTAACATGATGTATCTTGACTGTTGCCTCTGAAGATTTGATAACCCTTATTTTCATATCCTCTTCAGAGCTTACCTCTATTGTCTGCTTTAGAGGCTCTTTCTGCTCAGCAGCCTCAACATCCGCTATATGGTATTTGCAGTTTGAGCATGTCATTGAGAAAACAAATGTTTTTCCGAAGAAAGGAATCTCAACCTCTTCCTGTGTCATAGACAAATTGTTGGTCTTGCATACAGGGCATTGCTGTTTTTCTATTGTTTCTGGCTTTTCCATGGTCTTTTTAGAAATCAGTTTATATAAAAAGTTTTTGTTTTCAATATTTTGTTTTGGCCAAACCATCAACAACAGAGATTATCACGAGCCTTATGTAAGCTATGGCCGGAAAGATTAATATTATCCCAACAATAACCATAAGAGTTGTGCTTGCCATAAAGATAAGCCTAAGTATAATATCAATAAGAAAAAAACCAAAAATAAACAAAAGGTACATAGAAGCTATTGTTGGAAATTCTTTAGCAGCCAGGGAAAATGACTTTTTTATTGAGTCAATAAAGCTATGTTTTTTGATTAATGCATATGACATAAATGCAAAACAACAAATAACAGCCAATAAAACAAGCGAGAGTATGCTGACAATTCCAAGATTTGATGGATTCCTCAAAACCTGGGCATGAATAACTGCCTTTACATAGAAATAAGCAATTATCACAACCATTAAATACCAAACAAAATTGACTCTAAAAAACCTCTTGATATAGTCTGCTGGTTTGGCTTTTATTTTAAACATCCTGTGGGCAATAAACCAGTTCATCCCCTGTGACAGACAATAAATAGCATAAGTTAAAGCAGCAAGGCAGCCTATCCAAACGCCAATATTAATAATAAGAGAGTTCATCTGCTGCTGGTTAG
>CAYOHL010000077.1:0-3114 GCA_964403775.1 uncultured Methanosarcinales archaeon | reverse complement strand
ACGCGTTTTATTCTTCTAAATAGATTTAACATGTTTCATAAGAAAAAGTTTTTTGTTCATGTATGCTTGTATTATTTATTTTTATATATTTAAATCTTTTGTTTTTTTGTATTCTATTTTTAGTTCATCAAGCATTTTTGTGGTTTTTTGCTTGTATTGGCCGAGGCCTTTCCAGTCAAGAACAACTTCTTCACATTTATGTGCATTCTTTTCAATTGCCTGCAGAATCATTTCTTTGTCTAAATTGTTTAACATGTATTTTGGGCAGACATGGCCAAAAGCCAAATCTGATTTTTCCATGAGTTTTGTGAAATTAGAGCAATGGTGCAGACCGCCTATTCCAAAAGCAGTTTTATAGTGCTTTGGCTTTTTAGGAATTATAAATATTATTGTTTTTGCTATTATCTCACCAGCTTGTTTGTCAGGCCACTGGTTTTCAGAAGAGCCAATCTCAATAAACATGCAGGGTGTTTTTGCCAAATAAGGGCCGTGATGAGTGCATTCCTGTATTATTTCATAGTTATTATTTGAAAGCTCTTTAAGCTTGAATAAACATTCCCTTAAATAATCTGCATCTGCAATGCAAAGCTTTCTGTCTTGGCCGCCAAACTCTGCCTTTGACCAATTGCCCTGTATATGCACAGAGAGTGAGGCAATTCCTGACTTGCTCTGGTGTTTTGTTGCAAACACAATAAAATCAGCATTTATTTTCTCATCAATATTCTCGCAGTTAATTGAATCATTTTCAGTTGTGTAGAGCCTTATTTTCTCTTTTTCAACCTTGATTTCATAAATCTTTTCTCCTTCAAACTCCTGGTCTTTTTCCTTGAAGTCAAAAAGCCTTAAAAGGCATTCCTTTATGTTCATGCCTGCAATATCTTTTTTTGAGACAATTATTGCTTTCATCTTAGATTAGTTTAAACAAATTATATAAAAAACCTTGCAAATAGTGATAAGAATTTAAAAAATCAGTCCTCTGATTTAGCAACCTCGTGGTGGCATTTCTGGCATTTCCATATGGAATATTCTGTATCACCAATCATGACAGAAGATACCTTAGTCATATCCCTGTTACAGAGCTCGCATTGCTTTGCCTGGGTCATATTCTATGGTTAGTCAAACTCCTTTAAAAACTTTATCAATTCATGGGATTTTTCAAAATCCATGAACTCTTCTTTTGTCAATGAGGGAATGTCTTTCGGCTTTTTCTTTCTAAAAATAACAAGATTGTCAACATCCAATAATCTTGATAATGAGCTGAATTTTGGGCTGGTATTGTCTCCAACTCCTGTGAGGATTACGTTCTTGTCTTTTTTTGCAATTATGTCAAAAGGCACTTTTTTTGTCTCAATTGATTTAAAGCCAAGGTCAGAGTATTTTTTGGATATGTCTGATTTTCCCTGGTCATACAGGTTTGTTTCAGAATTAAAGACTTTTATTTTGTCAAAAACAGCATCACCTAAAACATTATAAAGCCTTATTGCCTTCTCAAGCCTTATATCTGAATCATTGTTTTCATATTTTATTATCATCCTGCTGCTTACTCCAAGCTTTTTTGAGAGCTCATTTATAGAGTAGCCCTCTTGCTCTCTTTTCTGCCTTAATTTATTTCCAAGAATACGCACTGTTAATCCAGCCTGGGTTCTCTTTACAAAAGGGAAATGGTTGTTTATGCAGCTTCTGAAGGTTGCGAGATTTAATGTATATATTCCAAATCTCGAGTAAACAACATTATTTTCCAGGCTGGAGCCTGCTTTTTCTGCTATAATCAATGGATAGGCACTTATGTAAGAGCTTATGTGCTCCATCTCGTCTGTAAAGTCTTTTTTTATTGAGTTTGCATCTTCCAGAACCTTTATCAATAAAACCATGGAGCTGCTTCTGGCAATAATGTCAAAGCATGTATTGGTCATGCCCTTTATTGTAAAGCCCTTTTTCAATAAAAATATGCTTATATTATCAATTATGGCCTGCTTCATGATAAATGGTCATAAGGCCCTTTGTTATAAATATATTTGGGTTGGGGTTAGTTTAGTTCTGTAGAGTTGAATTTTAAGTTCGCCTGATGTACATTATAAATTCAATAATCTTAGTAGACTGAGAAAGTAGAAAAAATAAGGAAAATTTATATAACCCCTAATAATGTTATGTTATATGAGAAACAGAACTATTGATAAAATTTATAATTGCCTTACAAAAAATAAAGTAGTTGTAATAATCATAAGTGTTTTAATGATTGTTGGTTCTTTAGGTTCTTTATATTCATTCTATTCAAATAAACAAACTCCAACTGTTATTACTAATATGACTCCAGAACAGATTTGTGACACAGCTGGAAAATTAGAATGTTTTAAGATTAAAGAGACAGATATTGAAACACCTAAGAATTGTAGAAATGAGATAACTATTGTAGATGGAATTATTGGTAAAGGCATATTAATTGATGAATGTGATATATTATTTGTTGAACCGGAGGATAAACCTATAAAATCAGGAACCGTTTATTTACTGGTAAATTTTTTAGATAACAAAAAAGAAGATAACAGATATTTATTTGATGCTGCAGAAGATTATAATAAAAACAGAATATCAATATATCTACAACCCGATGGATATCTTACTTTCTCTCTTTTTGATAATGATTACACTTCGATACAAATTAGAGAAAAAATAGATGAATTTGAATTAAAAAACTGGATCCAAATAGGTATTACTTGGAACGAGTCAGATGGAACATTAAAACTTTATATTAATGAAAAATTAAAGAGGGTAAGAAGCATTGGAAATATTGATTTTACTGATTCTTTCAAAGGTATATTTATTGGATCAGATATACAAGGGACCCATCAAGCAAATGCAATAATTGATGAGGTAAGAGTTTCATCTAAACCATTTTCGGATAAATACTTTGAACAAACATATTTTAATATTATTGGAAAAGAAGGATATGGATCTTTGGGTCCTATTGAAACCTTAAATGAATAATTTTCTAGAATTTATTCTCATTAGTGTCTTAAATTTGTTAGATTGAATAAATATCTAAGTTATTTTGCGAACATAGATTTTCAGAAGTTTATACGAGGAATAGAATATAGAGTAAATATGTAAAAAACC
>CAYOHL010000076.1:0-3123 GCA_964403775.1 uncultured Methanosarcinales archaeon | reverse complement strand
AACTTCTTACATCTTTTTTCATATTTTGAATATCAGAGTTTAACATATTTAAATCTTTCTTATTTCTAGTTAATTTTTTATATATCATTTTTCTATTTTAAAGTAATTACAAAATATATAAACCTTTTGGTTTTGAAGTTTGTCTTAAACCCTGTTTCTATAAATATTTTATTAATTATCACAAAAACATTAAATTTATAAATATTTACTTTTATCAATATGTAAACATGGAAAAGTCGCTTAAAATCTTAAAAGCCCTGTCAGATGGTACAAGACTGAAAATACTGAAATTCCTCTTAAATGGAGAGAAATGCGTATGCCAGATTTTTCCCCATGTCCAGAGAACACAGTCAACAGTTTCAATCCAGCTAGGCAAATTAAAAACCTGGGGCATCCTTGAGTCAAGAAGAGAAGGCAAGCAGGTTTTTTATAGAATCAAGAATTTACAAGTCTGCGATGTTTTCAAGGCACTGGGTTATAAAGGAAAGATTTTTAAAAAAAGCTGTTGCATGAAAAATAAAAAAGAGGCTTAACCATGAAAGTAGTTATCTATACCACGCCAATATGCCCATACTGCATTATTATAAAAAACTACCTCAAGAGAAACAACATAAGTTTTGAGGAAATAGATATTTCAAAAGACAAGAAAAAAGCAGAAGAGATGAAAAAGAAAAGCAATCAGGAAAACGTTCCAGTAGTGGATGTTGATGGAGCAATAATCATAGGATATAACCTTAAAAAGCTTAAGGAGGCGCTGAAGTTATAATGAACCTTGCAAAAACAATAAAAGTTTTTTTTTCATCAAAATTCAATATTTACCTAGTTATAGCTATGATAATCCTGGGAATGTTTGGATTATACATCACAGGAGATAAAGATGTGCAGAAGTCCTCAGAAGAGGAGGTTATTGTTTACATTTTTTATCTTCCTACCTGCCCGCACTGCACAGAGCAGAAGCCAATAGTTGAAGAGCTAATAAAAGAGATGCCTGATGTTGTATTTATTTATCAAGATGCATCTACCCAGGACGGCTCGGCATTATTCTATAAAATGTCTGCTGAAGCAGGTCTTGACATGTCAAAATTAGGGGTGCCAACTTTGTTTGTGGGAAAGCACGCTTTAGTGGGATTCCAGACGAAAGAGCAGATAATAAGCGCAATCAATGAATGCATAAACGAATGCAAGGGGGAAGAGTATTTAACAGACAAGCCTGTCCAGGAGATGAGCAGCAGTTTTTCTGATTTTGAGCTTCCCTTCTTGGGTAAGGTTGACTTCACAAAATGGTCCCTGCCTGCATTATCTGTGATCCTTGGATTAGTGGACGGGTTTAACCCCTGCGCATTATGGGTCCTAATATTCCTGATAACAATGCTTTTGGGGGAGAAAAGCAAAAAGAAGATATGGCTTGTTGTGGGAAGCTTTGTGTTTGCTTCAGCAGCATCTTACTTCTTATTCATGACAGCATGGCTGAATTTTTTCTTGCTTGTCGGCTATATCAGGATATTGGTTTGGCTGATAGGTCTTTTTGCAATTGCAATGGGGGTTTTGCAATTAAAAGAGTATTTCCTTACAAAAGGGGATCTGACATGCAAGGTTACTGATGAAGAAAGCAAGGAAAAAACAATGAACAAAATCCAGGGTATAATCTCCCAGCCAATTACAATAGGGGTAATAATAGCAGTGATAGGTCTTGCTTTTACAGTAAATGCCATTGAATTTGTATGCTCAGCAGCAATACCTGCAGTTTTTACCCAGATTCTTGCACTGAGCAGAATATCAGCATTTTACCATTATATGTATATATTAGTGTACGTGTTCTTTTACATGCTAGACCATATTATCATATTTAGCATGGCTGCGCTTGTATTAAGCACAGGCATAAGCCAGAAATATGCCAAGATATGCAAGCTTTTAGGGGGCCTGATAATGCTTGTTTTAGGCTTTATAATGGTATTTGCCCCCCACTTATTAAGATAAAGAGGAAATAATGCTAAACACAAAAGAAAAAATAATATTTGAACCAAGAAGCAGGCATAGTCATATGCCTGATGAATCCATACTATATGACACAATAATCATTGGCACAGGGGTTGCAGGTTTAGCATCAGCTATGTATGCTGCAAGATTGGGGCTCAAGACCCTAATAGTTGGAGAAGTGCCTGGTGGAACAATAGCATTGACAGGAACTGTTGAAAATTATCCCGGCTTTGTTTCCATAGACGGCCAGAAGCTTGCCCAGCTGATGGAAAATCATGCAATGGATTATGATGTTGATATCCTTACAGATATAGTTGAGAAAATATCTGTAGAAAAATCAGAGAAAAAAAGATTCACGGTTTACCTTGAAAAAAAATCATTTAACAGCAAAACCATTATTTTGGCAACAGGCACTAAAGTTAAAAAGCTAGGCGTCCCTGGAGAAAATGAATTCTTTGGAAGAGGGGTTTCTTATTGCGCACTTTGCGACGCTACTCATGTCCGAGGCAAGACTGTTGCAGTGGTAGGCGGCGGAGATAGTGCTGTAAAAGAGGCCAACCTGCTCATAGAATATGCAAAAAAAATTTACATCATAAACAATGAAGAGGGGCTCCATCCAGAATTCTCAAACTCCAAAAAATTACAGGAGAATGTGAAAAAAGGCAAAATAGAAGTGATAAACAGCATTGAAATAAAAGAGATAAAAGGCAAAGACAGGGTTGAGAAAGTTGTTTTTAACAGGCCATACAAGGGAAGCAAGGAATTGAAATTAGAGGCGGTATTTATCTACATAGGCCTTACCCCTGTTAGCAAATTAGCAGATGACATCGGCATTAATTTGAATGCCAAGGAAGAAGTGATAATTAACCAAAAGTCAGAGACAAACATCCCGGGCTTTTATGCTGCAGGAGATGTAACAAACACTGAATGGAAGCAGGCAATAATTGGAGTCTCGCAAGGGGTGACTGCTGCATACCATGCCCATGAATACATAAACAAATAGTTTTAAGGGATGAAATATAGCGTTCTAATCTGGTTGTGAAAAATAAAGATAAATTAAAACATTTAGAGATATAATTCAACTTAAAAACCAAAACTTTATATATAACATTTAAACTATAAATTAAAAAATGGCGAACATATTTG
>CAYOHL010000075.1:0-3129 GCA_964403775.1 uncultured Methanosarcinales archaeon | reverse complement strand
TCAAACACAAGGGCCTTTCCGTATTTCCCAGAGGATGTCCATGTGGCCCCTGTTATTGTTCCATTGTTTTCCTGGTCACTTGCATCATAAGCTATTGTTCCATATCCCTCATCAAAGCGCCACTCTCCTACAAGACCTGTTCTTAGGGAAGTGCTGCCTGTTAAAGGCATTATGAGGAATAAAGCTATGGCAAACAATGCAATATTCCAGAGTTTTGGTTTTGAATTCATTTAACTTTCCAATATCCTCCTTTTACAGGACATATGCTTCTCAAATAGCCCTCTAGAGCTTTATTACATAATAATAAATTTTCTTGCTGCCTGTATAAGCTTTCATCCCCATAACATCCAATAATCTCATCACAAACATTTAAATAGTTGTTCTCATTAGTATTATCATAAGTGGTTAATATGCCAAAGTTAGTTGTTGAAATTCCCTGGGAATTGGAATCTGAATTTAGGGTAATACCCAAGCTAGAGTTATCTATATTTATGAGTGAAATGTTGAAAGATAAACTTTCAAGACTTGTAAGATTTAAGAAAATAGTTTCCAAATCAAAGTTAACAGAAGAACAGGCAGCTGAATTAGCAAATGAAGTAAGTGAATCCTTGGCTAAAAGATATGATAAATTACTTTCTAAGAGGTAAAGCATGCCTGATAAATTTGTGGTTGATGCCAATGTTGTTATTTCTTCTTTAATAAATAAAGGCATTTCTTTTTCTGTATTTGTGTTGAATTCTATCTTAAACAAATTTGGACTATTTGCCCCTGAATTTTTACTTGAAGAGGTCAAAAAACATAAAGCAAAGATATTGAGGCTTACTAAATTATCTGAGCAAGAGTTTGAGGAAGCATACCAATTTCTGATTGATGAACTAACATTTATACCTGCGGAAGAGTTCTTACAATTTTTACCTAAGGCAAAGAAATTAGCACCACACTTTAAAGATTCTCCATATTTAGCTTTGGCATTAAAACTTAATTGTCCTATACTTTCCGGGGATAAGGGGCTTAAGAAACAAACAGGAGTTAAGGTTTTGTCTCCATCAGAAGCATTATCATTAATTAAATTGAAGTAATCTGAAACCAATTCATAAAATTCTTTTCTTGTTAAAACCTCTGTTTTATCATCAAAGCAATTAACATAATCATTCCCGTCAAAGCGCCACTCTCCTACAAGACCTGTTCTTAGGGAAGTGCTGCCTGTTAAAGGCATTATGAGGAATAAAGCTATGGCAAACAATGCAATATTCCAGAGTTTTGGTTTTGAATTCATTTAACTTTCCAATATCCTCCTTTTACAGGACTGATTCTTTTGATGATTCTTTTTGTTTTAATCCAGTAGTATCATTGCAGCAGATTTTATGGTCATAGTTTGAGTTGTTATTCAATTCAGCATGTGCATTTGTTTCATTTGAAATATGGAATATGTCTGTATGAGGGCAGGTTGTTACAATACTGCATGAAAGGCTTGTATCCACAAAATGAGATGAAACTATGAGTGACAAAATCAGGATTCCCATTCCAAAAAACACTTTTTTATTATTCATTCTTTTTCCTAAACCTTCCATAGACTGTTAAAACAGTCCTGTAATTTTGGTTGATAAGTTTTTCATTCTTCCCATCCAAACCAAAAGATTTAAATATACAAACACATTTGTGTGTACTAACACATTTGTGTGGAGGGTTAAATATGAAAAGAGTAACATTTTCCATATCTAAAGAGCTTAAAGAAAGGTTAGACAGGCATCCTGATATTAGCTGGTCTGAGGTAGTTAAAAAAGGCATAATGAAAAAATTAGCTAAATTAGAGAAATTTGAGGAGCTTGAGAACAGGGGGGTGATATAAATGCCAAGCATTGTTGTTTCAATGGAAGATGAATCAAAGAAAAGGCTTGATAGGTTTCCCTGGGTTAACTGGTCTGAGGTATCAAGAGAAGAAGCCCTTAAAAGAGAGATATTTGAGACATACATAAAAACAGGCAAGCTCTCAGACAAAGATATGGCATTCTGTGATAAAATAGACTGGCATCCTGTTGATGAGTTACCACTAAAAGAAGAGTTTGTTAAAGAATTGGAAAAGGCAAGGAAAGAGCCTTCTAAACCTATGACAGTAAAGGAATTAGATAAATTAATGGGATTAAAATGAGTTTTAGTTTTGAGATTTCTAAAGAATTGAGAATAATTCTTGGCAAACTTGAAAGAAAAGATAAAAATCTCTCCATTGCTGTTAATAAAAAGATTAAACAAATAATTGCCTGTGATGAGACTTCCATTCAACATTTCAAAAATCTTAAAGGAGAACTTAGTGACTACAAAAGAGTTCAGGTTGGCTCCTTTGTTCTTGTTTTCCAGGTTAAAGGAGCTACCATCATCTTCAGAAGATTTGTTCATCATGATAATGCCTACAGAAAATAAATTATTTTCTAATTCAGGCACCCTAATTTTATTTCTCTTCATTTTTAATCCCTTTTCAGCCCTTATTTGTCTTTTTCCTAAACCTTCCATAGACTGTTAAAACAGTCCTATAGTTCCGGTTGATGAGCTTTGCAATCTGCTTATGGCTTATACCTTGTTCTTGTTTTAAGTAGCTGACAAGGTTTTCAAGCACGCTGAATTTCCTGTTCTGAAAAATTCCAACAGGAATAAAAATATCAGACTTGCCCTTAAGTTTTTTAGGCATCTTCTTCTTTGCCCTCTGGTATGTAATCCAGATTGTTTTGCTGCTTCTGTTCAAGAGCCTTGAGATTTCAGCATAACTAAGGTTATGTTCCTGTTTTAGATATTTGACAATGGTTTCCAATGCACTTAATGAACTATTTTTAAAGATAAAAACAGGCAGAACATTCTCTTTTAGCTGTTCTGTTAAAAAGGAGATAATTTCTATTTTTTCAGGCTTGGAGAGCGATTTAAGTCCTGAGAATAAGATTTCTTTATAAGAGCCAGCCAACATATAACTACTTATGTAATCCTTTAATATATAAATCTTTCTAAGTTTTACTTATTATGTAATCATAAAAAGATAAAAATAGAATTATGTAATCTTTTTTATCCTATTATGTAATCCTATCTATTAGGTAATACGGTCATAAATAGAACTATGTAATCCTAAGGACTTACTATGTAATC
>CAYOHL010000074.1:0-3195 GCA_964403775.1 uncultured Methanosarcinales archaeon | reverse complement strand
TCTTAGGCAAGGATACTCTTACAGACTTTAGTCTGTAGGGGAATTGCCTTACTTCCTCCGTTAGTTTTTTCTATCATTCTTGATTATGAATGAGTGCGCAACGAACTTGGCGCGCGCACTCAAATCTCAAATTTGTTTAGCGTGAGCTATAAAATTTTTCGTTGCGCGGAGGCAACGAAAATGGAATTTGTAAACATCGAACTTGAACATTACAACCACAAAGTTGGAATAAACTTTTGGCATCTTGAATGGGTAACGAAGTACCGCTACAAGATGTTTTCAAAGTTCAAATATCAAAAACTTTGCGAAGCTTGTATTCGCAAAGTTGCGCATAACCACAACATAAGAGTGCATGTTTTATCAGTTATGCCTGAGCATGTTCATACTCTTGTTACTTTGCCAAAAGGCATGAATGAAGAAAAGGCTCTTCAGCTTCTTAAAGGAGCTTCTGCATACCTTTTCTTCCGCAACCATTCTAAAGCACGATTAAGATATCCAAAAGGACACCTTTGGGGCAGAGGCGGTTGCGCTGTAACTGTTGGTTATAATCAGATTAGTGATACAACCAAATATATTCTACAACAGGCAGAGCATCATTCTCTTGCCTGCTAAGGTCGAAGTCAGCGACCTTTGCTGGAAACTTGGGACTTCAGTCCCAAGAGGACGTCATTTTATACTAGCTGAAAGATATTCTTCCAGAGGGACTCTCTGTTTTTTTGACATCCCTGATTTTTTATCTATGAACTCAGTACACCAAATTTCAAGTGAAAGCAAAAGCATGATTCTGTATCCATGGTTTGCAAGATAGCAATACTCTTTATCATGCTGCTTTTGTTTTTTGTGCTCTTTATATAATTTTTCAAGAAATTCTTTTTTGTACCATCCTCTTTTAAGCAGTCTTTTAAAAAGCAGTCGTACCACCTCTGGCCTTTTTTCAAGCCATGCATGGTACGGCTGGTCAAATGGCGCCCCTGTCTTATCTACAAAATCCTCCGGAAGATGCCTTTTAAGGCCTTGCTTAACGAAATACATTTTGTTGGCCTTATTTGTTAATTTCTGAAGAGTGTTTCCCCTAAAAAGCATGTTCATAGGCAAAGAACATATAAAATCCATTATCCTTTGATTTTGGTAAGGTGGAAAGAATATCATTCCGTACTCCTTGGCAATCTTATCATGGTATGTGCTCACATATTCCATATTTCCATGCACGAATCTGGCATGAATCAGGTCATCATCAAATGTTTCTTTTCTTATTGGGATTTTTCCAAGGTTATTTTCCTCTTGAAAATTATCATAAAATTCCGGCTTTAGAAGTTTCTTTCTCTGTGAGAAGTCAAAATGGCGGTAGCAAACAAGATTTTTATAAAAGTTATCATAAAAATCTCTAAAGGAAAATGGGTGAAGTGCATACCTAAGTTCCCAAAGTCTGTTTGACCCTGTTACTCTGGATAAGGTATTTGCTAAAATAAAAAATAATTTTCTTAGTCCATAAGGCATGAAATGGATATACTTATGTATCTCCCCAACAGGATATAAGTGGTGGAAGATGTTATTCCCTCCATCGCCCGTCAATATAGCATCATTTTTTTTGCTTGCTTCTATCATAAGCTTAAATATTGGCAGAGAAGTGGATAGTACCGGCTCTTCAGTTATTCTTATCATCTCAGGCAGCAAATCAAGATCCTTTTCATCTACATAAATCTCATGATAAACAGAGTTTGTTTTTTTTGCAACAAATTTTGCTGCATTAGTTTCATCAAAAAGATCATACTCAAATTTACAAGTGTATACATTTAAAGGTTTTCTGAATGCTTTAGAGGCCATCAAAACAAGCCAGCTTGTGTCAAGTCCGCCGCTTAATGTGCAGGCAAGACTTTTTATATTATTTGCCTTTATATAGTTTTTTAGTTCTTCAATCCATATTCTTTCGTAATCTTTAAGGCTCTTATTAATATCAGTTAATGGTTTTCTTTTAAAAACCATTTTTGAATATTTCACATGAGTTATCCCTTCTTTATTTGCCTTAAGATAAAAACCTGGAACCATCCTGTAAATTCCGCAGAAATTTGTCTTATTTGAAAAAGAATATCCTGAATTTAGGAAAAGGTCAATTACATCATAGTTCAGTTTTTTATTGTTTTCTGTTTTTTCTAATATTGTTTTTATCTCATCTGAAAAAATTATCTTATTTTTTGATAAATAATAATAGCAATATGTGTTTGAGTACCGGTTATTAAATATATAGAGGGTTTTTTCATTTTTATCGTATATTATTATGAGGAAGTATCCTTCAAGTTTGGTTATAAACTTTTCCTTCTGCTCAGAAAATAATTTTCTAATCAAACTTATTTGATTTTTTAAACTTATTAATGGAGCTCCATAAAATCCCGTGATTTTTCCTATTAAAATAATCTCAATATCATCTAAAACATTTATCCTGACTTTTTTAGGATGAAAACTAAAAATTCCAGATTTCCTATCAAAATATCCTAAAAATCTTTTATTATAGTCCATAATCTTTATATAATGGTTAAATATAAAAAATTTTTGGTATACCAAGTACTTAAAATAGGTTTTCAATGAAACAAAATTAATACTTTTCCTAAAGCTTTATAAATGACAGTGTATATTTTACTAAAGGGGATATCATGGAATTCATATCAATAAAACAGGCAATGGAAAAAGGCAGCGGCCAGGTCAATATCAGAGGATGGTGTTATCGCGTTAGAAACAGCAACAAGATGGCCTTTATAGTTTTAAGGGACTCAACAGAGATAATACAATGCGTTGTTGAAAAATCAAATGTAAATGAAGATATCTGGAATGAATCTTTAAAGGCCACAATGGAGTGCTCTCTTGAAATCACAGGAGAGATAAAAGAAGACAAAAGAGCACCAACCGGCTATGAAATATCTGTTTCTTCATTAAATATTGTGGGAGAAAGCGACACATTTCCAATTACAAAAGACCAGAGCCCCGAATTTTTGCTGGACAACAGGCATCTATGGCTAAGGTCGAGAAAGATGAATGCAATACTAAAAGTAAGGTCATCTGTTTTCCAGGCAATAAGAAAATTCTTTGATGATAAGGGATTTTATGAACAGCATTCCCCTATATTTTCGCCTACAAGCTGCGAGGGGGGCTCAACTTTGTTCGAGGTTAAATACTTTGATGACATTGTTTACTTAACACAAT
>CAYOHL010000073.1:0-3738 GCA_964403775.1 uncultured Methanosarcinales archaeon | reverse complement strand
TTTATTCACCAACCTCTTTTTTAACTTCTGCTTTTCCTTTTTCAAGTTCTTCCACCTGCTCCTTGTCTCTGTTGAGAAGCAGTCTTTGAAATTCTCCTAAGTGTGTTTTCTCCTCTCTTGCTATATCTAAAAGCATTTTCTTAATGTTGTCATCTTTTGTAAAAGCTGCCATTTGTTCGTACATATTGATTGCATCCAACTCCGCGATTATTCCTGCTCTTAATATCTCTTTTTCTAATTCTTTCTCACTAATCTTTCCTATATCTATTGGTATTTTTGACATCATTTTTATTACCCCTTATGATTTATTTTCTTATCAGCATAACATCACATTTTGGGCATTTTAAACTTGAACATGGAGTTCCCTTTTTATGTTCAACTTTATATCCGCATTTAGGGCAGGCACAATAACCCCCGGGTCCTAATCCTCTCGCACTTTCAATTTCTCCTTTGAATTTACCCCTTCTTTGCCAGCCATATCCCCTGCCAAAGTCCGGCTGATAGAAACTTGTTGTTACATCATGACTCTTTATCTGAATTGCAACATAAACAAGATTTTCAATGTTTTTCATCAGGGCATCCTTTAATTTAGTTGAAATTCCTGTTGCCTCCTCAACACTTAGCTTGCTCGGCAATTTAATTTCAAGATTTGCAGTTAATGCAGAACCTTTTTTCTGTGTTTTCAGATCATAAATTTCTGTGTTGTGTTCTTTTGCTATTGATTTAATTTTATTTTCTATTTCTCCCCCTGCTGAGACATCAAGCAATGAATCAGTAGCCATTTTCCCTAATGAAAAGGATTGCTTGATTATGTACAGGCCAATTAGCAATGCCAGTACAGCATCTGCATAAACCCAGTATTTGGTTAACACTAATCCAAATAAAACTACACTTGATGCGTAAACATCAACCCTCGAGTGAAAACCATCTGAGAGCAAACTTATTGAATTTTCTTTCTTGCCATAATGAGTTTTTATTCTTGACATGATTTCATTAACTACAGCTGAAAACAGCATTACACCTAATGAAAGATAACCCACAACTACCATGCCTGGGCTAATGAAATTTTTGTATGCCTCATAAATAATTCCTACACCTGTTCCGAGCAAAATTAAAGTTATAATTAGTCCAGACAACGCCTCAAATTTGTAATGCCCATAAGGATGTTCCTTATCGCTTGGCTTTTTTGCTTTTCTTATCCCAATAAACCCTATGCTCGAAGATAAAATATCCATACCTGAATGCAAACCCTCAGCTAAGATGGCTGCAGAGTTTGATATAACACCCACTAGAATTTTAGCTATGGCTAAAACTAAATTTACAACTACTGAAACTATAGCTATTCTCTCTTTCATATTTTACCTTATTCCTTTTTTCCTTTCAACTCTTCTATTCTTTTTTCTAAGCTATCTAAATCCTGTTTCAGGATTTCTTTTTGTTTATTTAGTGAATTAAGTTCTTGCTCTTTTGTTGGTTGGGTGTATAGTATTGGTGCTTCAGGTACATACCCCTCTAAGCTCCTTGGTAGTCCGCCTCTTCCCAAACCAAAGCCTGGTGTAGGTGGTCCTCTAAATCTTCCACCAAAACCTCTGCCCATACCTGCTCTGCCAACAAATTTCCTTCTTGGAAAAAGGTTTGCATATCCTGGCGTGTTATATCCTGCACAGTATCCCACTGCTCTTCCTGTCATTGGCCCTTGTCCTAATGGACCTGTTCCATCCCCTCTTGGCATTTTGTCTTACCTCCTGCCTTTTGGCAATCTATTTAGTTTAATCGCCCCTTAACATTAAGGAGCCACATTTGCTGCATTTCATTTGAGAGCATGGAAGACCAGCAATTTTAGGTTGCTGATTTCCACAAGCCGGGCAAATACAAACTGTTGGTGGCCCTCCTGCTCTTCTTCCAAATCCCCTACCCATTCTTGCAATTGGCATTTTATAATTACCCCCCTCTACTTTGATTGCTTTACCATTAACTAAGGCATCAGCAATTTTTTTCTTTGCTGAACTTAAGATTCTTTGAAAAGTTCCTCTCGAAATTTTCATTTTCTTAGCACATTCTTCTTGTTCCAAACCTTCCAAATCTTTTAATTTTATTGCTTCTAATTCTTCTACTTTTAGCACAACTTCATCTAATGCTGATAGAGGGATTCCTCTTGGCTTAAAATAATCAACCCATGGGAGCCCTCTAACAAATCTTGGTTTTATTGGCCTCACCATAATGAGCATATGCACATAATACTATTTAAATCTTTCGGTTTATTTTGTTAAAAACAAATAACAGGTCTTAAAATACAGTTGATGGCGCCGTCAACTTTGCCAACTGCTATTTCAATGAAATACCCAATTTTGAGTTATATTTAAATAAATCCTTTTCTTTTTAATTAAAATGAGAGCCTTTATTGCAGTTGAGATGCCTGAAGAGATAAAAAAAATCCTTTTGGATGCGCAAAAGCAGATAAATACTAAAAAAGCCAAGATTAGGCCAGCAAAAGCATTTCATCTGACATTGAAGTTTCTTGGAGAAATTGAAGAGAAAAAAGTTGAGGAGATAAAATCTGCATTAAATAAAATAAAATTCAAAAAAATTAATACAGCACTAACAGAAATCGGTGTCTTCCCGAATGAGAGCTATACAAGGGTTGTCTGGACAGGCCTCGAAGATTCAGAAGGTAAAATAAAAAACCTTCAGAAAGAAGTTGATTCAAAAATAGAAAAACTTGGCCTTAAGAAAGATGCAAGGTTTCATCCTCATCTTACTCTTGCCAGAGTAAAGTTTGTGGAGGACAAACAAGGATTTATTAAAAACCTTAAAGAGATAAAAATAGAAAAAAAGGCCTTTCAAATAACTGAATTTAAGCTGATAAAAAGCATTCTAACACCAGAAGGCCCGGTCTATCAGGATATTTCTGTTTTCCAGGCCTGATTTTAGAAAGCTTTTTAAATAAACTCCAACCCCTTTGCTAAATTACCAAACATCTTGCATGAGGTAATAAAAACTGCAGGTTCTTTTTCTAAAGAACTTCAAAGAGATAAAAATGGCAGAAAAATCACTACTAGCTCCAACAGATCAGTATCTTAAGGCAGGTATTCATATAGGAACAAAATTCAGGACAAAGTACATGGAAAAGTTTATCTATAAAACAAGGCCAGACGGCCTTTCAGTCCTGAACCTACAGCAAATAGATGAAAGAATAAAAATATGCGCTAATTTTTTGGCACAGTATGCTCCTGAAGAAATCATTATAGTAAGCAGAAGGGAAAATGGCTGGAAATCCATCAGAATGCTTTCAAAGCTTACTGGAATAAGGGTTTTTGCAGGAAGATATCCTCCTGGAATACTTACAAACACAAATCTAGACAAGTTTATTGAGGTTAAGATAGTCTTGGTTACAGACTCCTGGCCTGACAAAAATGTTATAAATGATGCAATGAAAATAGGAATCCCTGTAATTGCCTTGTGCGACACAAACAACCAATCCAATAATATTGATTTGGTTGTTCCATGCAACAACAAGGGGAAGAAAAGCCTGGGTCTTCTATTCTGGATTCTTACAAGGGAATATATGAAAAATAGGGGGATGATAAAAAAGGATTCTGAATTCAAGGCAACCATTGATGACTTCACAGAGGAATAATATTTTTTGTTTATTATACCCTTCTCTCTTTTGTAATATATACAAACCTTTTATGCACAGAAATGCTTGCGAAAACCTCATACTTTAGTATGAGGATGAGC
>CAYOHL010000072.1:0-3759 GCA_964403775.1 uncultured Methanosarcinales archaeon | reverse complement strand
GATGCCAGAAATGCTCATCCTCATACTAAAGTATGAGGTTTTCGCAAGCATTTCTATGCATAAAGAATTATTCCAGATGCTTAATGCAGTTCATTAAATGCCCCGCATAATTCTCATTTTGTTTTCTGTTGTTTCCCCATGCCTTGTTAAGATTAGCTTCACAGCCGCCTCTTATCTTTATGTTAGTTCTATATTTAATGACCTTAAAATGTCTTTTATTTTATTGTAAACATCATCTGTTGTGATTTTGCTTATTTCATGCTCAGCATTTTGTATTTCCTTTTTCACATAGAAAAGGTGCTGCTGATTTTTTTCTATTTTCCTGTTTAAGTCGTCAATCCCTGACCATAAATTATTTTTTTCAACTGCATCTGAAATTTTTTTTATATTTCTTTCCTGTGCTTTTATCTTTTCCTGCGCATTTTTTACAAACTCAGGGTCAGTCTCATTTAATATTTTCAGATTCTTTTTTCTGACATTCTCTTTAAGAGCAACAGTGCCCTCTTTAATGCTCTTGGCAAGGCCTGAGAAAATTTTATTCAGGTTTTCGGTTTTAATCTCAGCCATTGCCTTGAAAGGCTCAGAAACAATTAGTTCTATGTCTTTTTCATCAAAAGATATCTTGGAATATTTTCTAAGTGCCCTTGACAACGGGATAAGCCTGTAGTATATCTCGTCAGAAAACCTTTTCTGTTCATCTTTTGCTATCCTTAAACCATCATTTAGTTTTGCCAGCTCATTAAACCCTTGTGATTTCTTTATTTTGTTTATTTTGTCATTAATTTTTGAAATTTCCCTTTCCCCTTCCTTAAAACTGCGTTCGAGTTCTTTCTTGCTTTCTTCAAGCTCTTTTTTCCTTTGCTCTCTGTTTTTTATTTTATTAAGCAAATCAAGAACCTTTTGGAACTTATGAATGTCTGACTTTTTCAAATCATCTTTGAAGTTGCCTATGGACTCACTAATTTTTTTTATGTCATTTGCAATCCTGTGGGACTCATTTGCAAAGAATTCCTGAAGAATATAGTAGGGCTTTTGCGTTGATTTGCCGTATTCATCAAACACCTCGTTCATTTTTGAAACCCCTTCAATTATGCTGCTGGAATTGGTCAGTGTTTCCAGCTCATCTAAAATACCTTTTATCCTGCCTGTGAAATGAATTGTTTTCTGTATGTATGCCTTTCTGTTTCCCTCCATTATTGTTAGTGCCCTTAATGGTATGTTCTTATTCTGTAGCTCGGCTTTCCCAAGCTCATCGCATCTTTGCTTTATGGTTTCTGAAAGCTCATTAATCCTGCCTGAAAATTCCCTGAATAAATGCTCTATACTACCTTTCTCAAGCTGTTTTTTGATGTAGCCCTCTAGCTCGCTCTTCTTTAGCTTTTTTAATTCCTCTTTTGCACCAAACAAGCGGGCAAGAAACTTTATCATACAGCTTAAAGAAAGGTTGTTTTATTTATGCTTTTCTATAAAATCAAGAAAAAGAAATAGTGTACGAGCTTAGAATTGAATTTCTCCGAAGATCCATTCATTCAATAATATTGCTATTACTTATTCTAAGTTGCTCCACTATATATTATAAAGCAGAGCAACTATTTAAGTCTTTCGCAAAACTAAATCTCTTTTATGCCATCTTTTGTTAAGGCAACAAGTCTTACGCCCAGGCCCAGTTTCAATAATGCAGACAGGACAGCCATATGCTCCCTTCCTGTTCCTGATGCAAGGTTTAATGCAGCCTCTGTTCCTGATGTTTTGTCTTTCAGCTGTTTTTTGATGTCTTCAACAAGCTCCAACAATGGCTTATTTGCATCAATAACAATGAGCTCAACCTTTTTGTCTGACTTAAACCTCTCTTTGCCAAAATCATTTGTGATAAGGAATATGTTCTCCCATTCGCATCCAGAGATAATATCCCTCACATTGGCCCATGTCCCCTTTCCAGTGCTCAGGCATGCTATTAAATCAGTCATAAGGCAAAAGAAAGCATGATTGTTTAAATATTTTTGCACAACTTTTTTAAATAAGCTGGCTTTAGCTTAGGTTATGTTAATAAGCCCGGGAGAAATAATTGATTTAATTGTAATGACCCTTGCCATTGGCTTTATATTCAAGGATATCATAAGAATGCCAATGCATGTACACTATCCAACAACTTCTGGCTTTGATATTGAGAACTTTAAGTTCACATGCCTTGTTATTGCGCCGGCAATAGTCCTGCATGAGATGGCCCATAAGTTTGCTGCACTTGGCTTCGGAATAAATGCAACCTTTCATGCACATTACTTTGGATTATTGTTGGGCCTTTTCCTGAAGTTCATAAATATTGGGTTTATCTTCTTCATACCAGGGTATGTCTCTGTTCCAGTTGCAGATGTAACTCCATTGCAGCATTCAATAATAGCTGTTGCAGGCCCACTTACGAACCTTGTACTATGGCTCGGCTCTTTATTTATCCTAAAAAGGCACGCATCATTAACAGGCAGGCAGAGGCTTGCACTAGTCATCACAAAACAGATTAACATGTTTTTATTTATATTCAACATGATTCCATTCCCCCCGTTTGATGGGGGCCATTTCATATCAGGCTTAATGCAGACATTTTTTTAAAATGGAAAAAGGCTTTGACACGGAAAAATACTTGAGGGAACAGACAAGGGCTATTCTTGAGAGGGTTAAAAAATTTGATAAAAAGCTTTATTTAGAGTTCGGGGGAAAATTATGTTATGACTATCATGCTGCCAGGGTTCTTCCTGGCTATGAGCCTGACACAAAGATGAGGCTGCTAAAGAAACTGAAAGACATCGAGATAGTATACTGCATAAGTGCAAAGGACATTCAGAACAGGAGGATAAGAATGGACTTCAGGCTTGCGTATGATAATCAAGCATTAAAGGACCTTAATGATCTAAATGACAATGGCCTTAATATCTCTGCTTTTGTGATAACCTGCTTTGAAAATGAGGTTACTGCACAAAATTTTAAGAGAAAACTTGAAAACAGGGGCAATAAGGTTTATGTCCACTATAATATTAAGGAATATCCTTACAATACCGGGCTGATTGTCAGTGATGATGGGTATGGAAAGCAGCAATATGTTAAAACAAGAAAACCAATTGTTGTTGTAACAGGAGCAGGCGGTGGAAGCGGCAAGATGAGCTTCTGCCTTTCACAGGTATACCATGAACAAAAGAGGGGAATAAATTCAGGA
This sequence comes from uncultured Methanosarcinales archaeon, assembly GCA_964403775.1. Lineage (GTDB taxonomy): Archaea > Nanobdellota > Nanobdellia > Woesearchaeales > CG1-02-33-12 > CG1-02-33-12. The sequence continues at coordinate 554 of CAYOHL010000072.1, read as the reverse complement.
TTTGCAAAATTTGAGACCTTTCCTGTCTGGGATTTGCCGATAGGCCATCCTGTAAATATTGCTTATGAGGCTGCCACTGCTGACCAGGGCGATATAAATATGATTGACCCTTTCTGTCTTACTATCTATAAAAAAATAGCAGTTAATTACAACAGGGATATTGAAAACTTCAGCATAATGAAAAAAATAATCAACAGTTTTCCAAGAAAGGATAATTTCATTAATTCCTATAACTCCCCCACAGAGATGGGGGTAAACAGGGCATCAAGTGGAATAACAGATGATAAAATAGTCAGGGAAGCAGCCAAACAGGAGATAATAAGAAGGTATTTTTGGTATAAACACCAGCTAGTTGAAGGGATTGGAAGCCAAAAGACAATAGAAAGGGTTAAGATTCTGATGCAAAAAGCAGATGTTAAGATTAAGGATAGGAAAATTGTTGAAGCCGCAAGAAAAGCAGCCATGGATGCAGAAAAAGAGAAAAAAGGCAACAGGAATGTTTTTTGTGGCGCAGCTATCCAGCTAAACAACAAAAAGATTGTTACAGGAAAAAA
>CAYOHL010000071.1:0-3765 GCA_964403775.1 uncultured Methanosarcinales archaeon | reverse complement strand
AGCATATGGTGGCTTACAACAACCGGCTTCCAGAAGCCAATTGAAGGCCCTATCTCCCTTGCAAGGACATTAACCTTTCTCTGGTCCATGCCAAGCTGGGTTATGTCTGCCTTAAGCTCAAATATATCAGCGCACTGCATGCATGGGTATAGTATCTGAGATGCCTGCTGGACCTCTGAATCACTCCTTCCCATTATCTGGCCGCATCTTGTTATCCTTTTGACTGTTGTGCTTCTTGCAACCTGCATTACCTTTTTCCAGTATTCCATGCTGTTAACAACATCTGATGCCCTGATAAACTCAACCCTATCAATATCCATGCCGCATGCCTTCCATACCTCAACAAGGTAATCACCGCATGCCTGTATTTTTTTAAGGTCGCCACCAAGCTTGTTGTTTGCCCAGCCATGCCAGTCTGCTGCATACATCTTGAATTTAATTCCAGCCTTGAGCATCTTGTTTACATTTACAGCCCTCATAATTCCCTGCGCTATATGGATGTTTCCAGATGGCTCAAAGCCGTCATAAGCAATTGGATGCTCTTTTGTTTCCAATAGGGTTTTTAACTCATCTTCTGTAAGAATCTCCTCTCCAACCTGCTTTATAAGGCCTAATTTTGCTGCAATATCCATCTTAATAAGAATAAATCATAGCTGGTATTAAAAGTTTTTTGGTTTTGTCCTGCAATATGGTTAAAATCATGCTGATAATCAGATTTTTAGTTTATTAAATTTATTGCTGTAGTTGTTTGCTGGCGCATCTTTTATTTCATGGTGTGTTCTGCATGCTGCTTTATATGATTCTTCACCTCCAACTAGAACAATAGGATCATTAAATCCTGCTGGGCGGACTATTCCATTTTCTGTGATAACCCTCTGGGTTTCTGTTGCCGGATGCCCGCATATATAGCAAGAGGCATACATATTTGTTATTTCAGTTGCCAAAGTTAATATTTTTGAGATCTCGCTGTCAGGGTAGCCAAAGGGCTTTTTCCTGAAGTCCCTTTTTAATCCTGTTAAAATTACTCTATAACCTTTGTATAATAATTCCTTAACTAATTTATAAGACCCTGGTATAAATTGTATTTCATCTATCATCACTAGGTTTATTTGTTTATTTTTTTCCAAATGGGTTTTTATATCATTTGTTTTTGTTATATTTTTAGAGGGGATGTCATCCTTATTATGAGAAACAACCTTATCAGCTGAATATCTGCTGTCTTTAATCCATTTAAAGATTGCAACTCTCTCTTTGTTTATAATCTGGGAATATCTTGTATGCAGCAGGTCTGTTTTTCCAGAAAACATGGGGCCGATAATTGCCTCAAGGGATGGTTCTTGGTTTGTTAGGTATGGGTTGTAATCCGGCCTGCCCTCAAACTCATAATGGACTAAACACCTTGGCTCAAATGTTTCCTTGCTGTCTTTGGTTATTTTTTGTGTCCTGAAGGCATTGTATCTGTCACAAAAGCCGCAGCGCGCCACCATTAGCTCATAGTTATCAGCAATGGCCATTAATTCAGCCATGCTGCCGTAGGGCTTTCCTTCATAAGTCAAATTTATTCCGCTTGCAATAATTATTCTGTTGCTCATAACAAGCTCATCGCAAAGGTCAATAATATTTTTATCAAATAAGTGTATTCCGCTGATAACAATATGCGTTGTATTTTCATTAATCATATCTGCCAGTTTATCAGCAGTTTCACATTCAATGGCATCTACGCTTTCTTTTTTGAATGAAGATATTTTATGCCTTGTCCCTTTGTCATCATAAGGGTGTTTAACAACCAGCAGATTATTGTCTGATTCTTTTTTGCCCATGGTAAAGGTATTTACAAGAGTGATTAATTTATTGCTTTTGCCGGATTGCGCAGAACCAGTAATAAGGTCAAACCTTCCCTGGGTAAAGTTCCTTAAATGATCAACCATATAAACCCCTTAAAACAAAATATTGGTTTATAATTGGCAAAAGAGTATTAAAAGATTTTTATTAAGGAAAATAAGGGTTGGAATATTAGCTTTACAATATACTCAATATAAAAATAAGTTTAATTTAAAGTGGAATTGAGATTATATATAGTCTGCAGTAACTAAAATATCAAGCCCTTTATTTGATGGCTTGTAATCTCTGTTCAGTAATTTAGCTTGTTTCTCTCCTGAGCCAGACTCTACAAAAATTTGAAATCCTCTTTTAATTGCTGTTTCAAGGGATTCTTCCCATTTTACTGGATTATATATCTGCTCAACCAATGACTCTTTGATTTCATTTGGTTCAGATATAAAGCCACCAGTAGAATTTGCTATATACAGTGTTTTTGGTTTGTTAATTACAATGTTCTCCAATTCTTTTTTCATGCCTTCAGCAGCAGGCTTCATAAGCACTGAATGAAAGGGCCCTTCAACTTTAAGGTAAACTATTTTCTTAATATTTTTATTTTTAAGATATTCAGCTGCCTTTATTACAGCATTATTATTCCCTAATATTATAATCTGGTATGAGGAGTTTATATTTGCAATCTGAACAATGCCCTTATCAGTTCCTTTATATGATGAGCATTTTTCACAAGCTTCCTTAACCAAATCAATTAAATTTGGGTTGTCATTTAAAACAGCTGCCATATTAGATGTGCCTGGCTTTAATTTTTCAGCAGGTATGCAATCAGTCATTAATTCTGCCCTTATTTTAACTAATTTTACTGCATCCTCTAATGACAAGGCCTCTGAGGCAACCAAGGCAGAATACTCGCCAATAGAATGCCCAAGCGCTAATGAACAGGGAATTTTTTTGTTTAACACAGAAAAATATGCTAGGTTGGCTAATAATATGGCTGGCTGGCAATTGGCTGTTTTTATCAGCTCTTCCTCTGGGCCGTTGAACATTAAATAAACAATATCAAAGCCCAAAATTTCATTGCCTGCTTGAAAGATTTTCCTGGCAGATTTATAGTTGTCATATATGTTTTTGCCCATTCCAACAGACTGGGATCCCTGGCCAGGAAATACATAACCTACTTTCATTCATAAAAACCCCTGTATCTAGTAATTTTTAACTATATAAAGGCTTTTATGATATTTATTTGTATTGGATTAGCTTTTAACAGGTTTAAGGTCTTTCCAGACAGAATCAAACATCTTGGCCATTGCTGATGCAAAGAAAGGTGTTTTTATCCATATTCCAAAATCATATGCTGGATGTATTTCCTTGTCGTCCAGAACCATAAACCACAGGTCCTTGTTGTCAACAACACAAAACCTTGCGCTTATATGGTTTATGTTTCTTAATTCTGCAATTTTTGATAGTTCCTCAACTAATTTTGTGGAATTAGAATTAATTGGCGCAGCTATCCTTATTTTGATATTTTTATCTTTAAGTTTTTTGAATGCCTTTCTGAATGATTTGTTTTTTCTCTCAAGGCCTTCTAGGGTGGTCATAAGAAGGATATTATCCCTGGCCTCCTTCATCAGCAACTCAAGGTGGTTATAAGAGTTCTGCCTGCCCTTTAAAGAGCCGGATAATTCATTTGGCTCAATCATCTTAACCCCATTCTTAAATAAGAGATTCAGCTCATTTAGCACTCCTGCTGATTTCATATTGTCAAGGAGCTCTCTCCTGCTTATAGTGTCCTCTTCTATCCTTTTCTTTATTCTCTCAAGAACCTCTTCTGGCTGGACAGCAATGTACTTTATAGGCTTGCCAACTTTCATGATTATAAAGCCTTTTTTCTCCAGCGACTCAAGGACATCATAGCTCCTTGACCTTGGAACA
>CAYOHL010000070.1:0-3981 GCA_964403775.1 uncultured Methanosarcinales archaeon | reverse complement strand
CATAGTACTGATATAAAAGTATGGAACTCTATTATTAAAGCAGTTGTTATGTCTAATTTTGAATTGGAAAAGATATTATACCAACCACCAGCTAGACCTTCTGCAAAAGGGCTGTTACAACCATATGGATCAGCTGTTGGTGATTATTATATAAGATTTAAAAAACCAGAAAAAGGAGAAATTAAAACACAAAAACAATTAGACATGAAAACTTATGAGTTAGAGGTTATTGATGCAGCACAAAGAATCATTGGGGAGAGAAAAGAGCCAACGATTTACCAACATATACTTAATGGTATTATGGTTGAATTAAAAGGAGGGAAAAACGTTCCAACTGGCGCAAAAAATATTGAAGAAATATTAAAAGAGCATGTTGGAAAGGAATTTGAGTTAATACCAATTAAAAATGAAAAAGGGAAAATAGTAGGTAAAAAATGGTGGCTAAAAGATAAGGACTTAAGTAATTTTACAACTCCTGCATTGAGTGATAGAATTGAAAGAACTGTGTTACAAGTGCTGGGAAAAGTAAAAGTATCTTTTGATGAAATTTTACAGAGATTATTTATGGATTTTCCAAATGCACTCACTCCTGATACACAAAGTATTAGGGAATTCTTGAATGAGTATGCTATTAAAACAGAAGATGGAAAGTGGCAATTAAAGCCAGGACTCAATGAAGAAACTAGAGCAAGCCAACATACAAAGATGATTTATTTATTAGCTGTATTAGGAAAAAAGGTGGGATTTAATGTTCTAATTGGAAAGAATGAACAAGGAGATGTTTACAATGGAAAAAGACTATCAACTTTTTGTGATAAGATTCCTGTACTAAGATTTGTTCCTCAAGATGATGATTCTTTGGGTAGAATTAAACAGATAGATGTTCTATGGTTAGAAGATGGGAGGATAAGGTATGAATTTGAGGTTGAAAATACTACCGGCATAAGCCTTGCTATTATAAGAGGATCAAATATACCAACCGAATATTTGAAACCAAAAAGATTTATTGTTATACCAAAAGAAAGAGAAACTCTCTTACATAAAAGACTTCAAGAACCATTAATCAAAAAAGGTTTAGAAAAAGATAAATGGGATTTTATTAGGTATAATGATTTAGAAAATTTATACAATAAATTAAAAAGTAAGAAAAAAATTAATCCTGAGGAAATTCATAATATTGCTAAAATGCCAAGAGAAGTTAAACCTAAACAGAATTCTTTAAAAATATATTTTTGTTAGCTGACTTTAAAGATTCCTTTTTCCTTTATTTCAAAGGATTCCTCATTTCCTTTTATTTCCTCTGGCTTTCTGGCTATTGCCTTTCTTCTACTGTTGTCTTTCTGCAGCTCTATAAGGCATTTGCTCCAGTTTTTCAGCATTTCACCGCCAAGAATATTTATTTCCCCATTCCTGCTTAAGTCTGCATAAACCTGTTCAGTGAGTATAACAGGAATCCCTCTTCTTGCAATCTCAGTCAATGTCCTTAATTGAATGTCTATTGATTTATTGGCTTTGTAAGCATCCTCTTTTAGCTTAACCCTATAATAAACCCCAATAGTATCAACCATAACCAAAGAGATTTTTCCTGTTTTAATCAATAACTTTAGTTTATTTATCTTGTCTGCCTGCTCAATAAGGCTTTTAACTCTAAGTAAGATTATATTATTCAAAACATCTTCAAAATCCTCACCTGAAAGCTGCTTCAGTCTCTCAACTGAAAAACCATTTTCAGTATCAACAAAAACAGATTTTTTCCCATGCTTTGCCTGCTGGATTGCAGCAAGCATTGCAAGAGTTGTTTTTCCGCTTGCAGCAGGGCCATAAATGGTTGTAACAACCTTATTATAGCCGCCATCAAGCAACTTATCAATAACCTCTGAGCCAGAACTTATCTTTTCTCCCATAAACCAATAGTCTTTAATTTTCTTTATATAGTTTTCTTATTTTTTTAAAAAGATTTACGGTTTATATATTTATTTTCTGCCATACAAACCTTTATAAATAACTAAAATACCTTTTTTTGTGTAGGGTAAGTACTTAACTTTCGGCCTTCTGGCTGAGGAAAGTCCACCCACTATATGTGGCCACTCTTATAAGAGAGCTTCTGAAAGGGAGGGCAACCACTCAGAAACGAGACAGCCATTGAGGAGGATGATGCTTGCGAAGTCTTTGGCAACAAAGATGAGATAACCAACAGACGCTCTTAATGGAACTGGTGAAACGGTGAGTCCTGGCTTGTGCAAGTCATAATGACGCTTAGTTAAATGTTAAGGCAGTCTTTATAAATATAGACTGACAAAAGGTGGCTTATTCTTACCCTACGCTTTATAGTAATCTTTTTATATAAGCTTAATCTTACCTGAATAAAATGGCGCGGAATAATAAAATAAGCCTTCCATCAAGCGGAGGTGGATTGATAAGGTATTTTGATGAATACAGGAGCAAGATAAGCTTTAAGCCTGGCCATATCATTGTTTTGGTTGTTATAATAATCATTATTGAGGTAATTCTGCATACATGGGGGTATGGTTTTTTAGGCATACAATAAGGTGATTTTATGTTTCCTGGAATGAATTCAAGAAAAGTTGCGCAGATGATGAAAAAAATGGGCATACAGCAGGTTGAAATCCCTGCAAACGAGGTCATAATAAGGACAGACGAGAAAGAGATAATCATTACAGAGCCGCAGATTAGCAGGGTTAATATGATGGGCAAGGACACATTTCAGATTATGGGCAACATCAGCGAGAGGGAGTTTTCCAGCGAGCCTGAAATAACCAATGATGATATAAGGACAGTTATGGAGCAGGCAGGTGTTTCTAGGGATAAAGCAAAAAAGGCAATAACAGACTCAAAAGGGGATTTGGCAAAGGCAATTCTCAGCTTAAAAAAAGATTAATCATAAACTATTTATATTTCTATATTATATTAAATTAAATGGAGCAGTTCCAAGAGGCAATAGAAAAAGCCAATCAAAAGCTCAAGATAGCAGACCATATGATTTTTATGACCTATCCTCTTGTCAGGGATAATAAGCTTTTATTGTCAATAATCCAGAATATTTTTCTTGCACTGGCAAATGCAATGTCATCTATACTTTACTATGAGAGGCTATTCAAAAGGATTCCTGCTTTTAATGATAATTTTGATGCAAAATTCACTGTTTTCAGGACCAAATGCATAGACAGGCTTAATATTGACAAAAAATACATAAAACTTATGTCAGAAATAAAGGATATAATAATTGAGCATAAGAAAAGCCCTGTTGAGTTTGAAAGAAACAACAAGTTTGTGATATGCTCAAGCACATACCGCATGCGCACAATTTCTATTGATGAAATAAAAAAGTATATAGCTGAAACCAGGATGTTTATTCAAGAGGCAAATAATATAGTGAGCAGGAATGAAGGAATCTTTAGATAAAGCAATAGAGGAATTGAAGAGAGTAGAGCACCTTGTGTTTGTAAGCCTTAAATACACAAGGACTGTTGATGTTCTAAAGAATATTATTCAGAGGATGATAAACACATTTTCTTTTGGCTTTAATGCCCTTTTAATGTATGCAAAGGAACAAAAACTTATAATTGACTACCCTGAAAATCAGGCTCTTAGGTGTAACATACTCAAGGAAATATACCCCAATGAAAAAAGGTTACATGAATATATTAATTATTATCTCAAGCTAAGAAAAATCGTGCGGGCAGACTACACTAAAAATGAAGAATACAGAAGGCATGTAACAATGAGGGTTGTTATTGATGGCGAGCCAATAGACATAACAATAGACTCCATGAAAGAAGACCTGGAAATGTTAAGGGAATTCACCAGCTATGTAAGGGCGTTTATGTTTGGAAAAAAGGAAGAGGAATATTAATTTCTGCTTTACTTTAGGATTTCATTGATTTTTTTGTAAAAACTTTCTGCTACATTAACAATATGTTCTGCATCATCCTTATTAAATTCAGATTCTAATCCATAAAG
>CAYOHL010000069.1:0-4050 GCA_964403775.1 uncultured Methanosarcinales archaeon | reverse complement strand
TCATTCACAAAAGCTATATTGACATCTCTAAAAGTGTTTTCCATTATCTTTGTTGCCTCTGCTGCCTTGATTGAATTTAGTTCAAGAACCTCGGAGCTTGTTAATGAATGATAGAACTCAGCTGAAAGTTTAAGCCCCTCTTTTGTCAAGGCTCCGATAACCCTCGGAAGGTTGCTTACATTCCATTTTTTGTTGCCGGGGTCAACCCTTTCAGGACAGTAAGCCAAATAAAAATCTTTTCCTGCTTTTAATCCTGATTTCTCTAGTATTGGCTTTACAATCTCCTCTGTTGTTCCTGGAAAAACAGTTGACTCAATAACAACTAAATCGCCTTTCTTTAAATTTTTAGAAACTGTTTCTGCAGCGCTCTGCAATGGTTTCAGGTCAGGATTGTAATGAGAATCTATTGGCGTTGGAACGCATATAATTATTATGTTGGCATTTTTTATTATTTCAGGGCTGGTTGTAACATTTATCCTATCTTTAACCTTACCAATATTTTCTTCAAGAAATTTATCTTTTATAGGGCTTCTGCCTTGTTTTATAAGTTTAACTGAGTTTTTGTTTATATCAAAACCATATGTTTCATAGCCCTTTTCAATGCTCAAACATAATAATGGAAGCCCAACATAACCCAATCCAACAACACAAACTGTTTTATTCAACATAAATGCCAAGATATTGAAAATCTTTATAAAGTTAATGATTTTCTGAAAAATATATTCTTAATGCAATAGCTAGTTTGTCTGGTTGTATTGGAAAGTTCTTTCTTCAAATAATTTTGATTCCGCTTTTTATTATTTCCTCTATTAAAGGCTCTTTCCTTTTCTTCCCTTCCTCAAATTCCTCTTCTGTATAATAGTGAAGTTGAAATTCAAGATCATGCTCATCTTCAACCTTTTTGCAGAATGATTCAAGCATCATTTTCTTTTTCATATTCCTTTTGTGTGTTATAACACAAATATCAAAGTCAGAATTTTTACTGGAAGTTAGTTTTGCTATGCTGCCAAAAAGCACTAATCCCTTAATATAGCCATGCACATTTAAAGCAGCAAACAGGAAATCATGCAAAACAAGAATATTGTTCCAGCTTAGCTCCCTTAACTCCTTTTTAATATTTTTTATTAACTCAAAAATCATCCCAACATAAATATTTGATGCATTTATCCTATAAACCCTTTTTTCCTTATTTAAAATGCCAAACTGGATTAATTTGGCTAGCGAGTTATCCAGAGCCATATTGCTAAGTTTAGTTAATTTCTGAAGCTCTTTTCTATAGAAACCCCTGCCAGGCGAATATGAGTATATCCACAAGATTCTCCATGAGGATTTATAGCTGAGCAGCACATCTATCATTTCATCAGACCGCTTATTATCTTGATGTATGGTTTTGCAATCTCATTAAGGAGCTCATCTGCATTCCTTAAGAGCAATTGTTCATTGAAGGCGCTTCCTGTGTAATATTGGGTTTTTTCCCTTTCCTTTCTTCCCTTAATAAGGTATTTTGTTATGTTCCAGTCTTTGGGGTTTACAGATTCATATATCTTATTGGCTTCCTGAAGCAGTCTTATTATTTTGGCTTTTAGTGCATCTTCCATAATAACATGGCTCATGGCAACAATGGTGGCTCTGTGAACCCATTTCTTGGATATCTTTAGGTTATATTTCTCAGCCAAGAATAGCTTGCTTATGTTATGCATAGCATAATAACCAGAGATTATTGACCATCTTGGAAATTTAATGAGACTGAACTTACAATGTTCAATATCATTTTCATAACTTTTTTTAAGAAAATCTAAATACCTGTCTCTTTCAGCAGGATTTATTATTTCTATAATCTCAGCGTTTTTAAAGTCATCATATGTTTTTAACTCTGTATTTTGCATTTCAACACCTATTTTTAAGTATTTAATTAGTTATTATTTAAATATTTTACTTTTTTTTCAGTAAAAATAACACTTATTTTTAAGTATTATTAAAATCACCTTGTGATTTTTAGTTTATATTTTGTTAACCTTAGTTAACAATTTGTTAATTATACTTTATAATGCCTGTACCCTCTCAGGGCAGTATGCAAGGTAAAAGTCCTTTCCAGCTTTCAAGCCAGACTTTTCCAAAATAGGCTTTACAATCTCCTCTGTTGTTCCTGGAAAAACAGTTGACTCAATAACAACTAAATCGCCTTTCTTTAAATTTTTAGAAACTGTTTCTGCAGCGCTCTCCAATGGCCTCAAATTAGGATTGTAATGCGAGTCTATTGGCGTTGGAACGCATATTATGATTATACCAGAGCCCTTTAAAACCCCTGGGTCAGTTGTTGCTTTTACCCTGCCCTTAAGATTCATTAGCTTATTTTCCAAAACAATGTCCTTTATAGGGCTTGCCCCTTTGCTGATAAGCTCAATCTTTTCCTTGTCTATGTCAAGGCCATATTATTGAAAATCTTTATAAAGTTAATGATTTTCTGAAAAATATATTCTTAATGCAATAGCTAGTTTGTCTGGTTGTATTGGAAAGTTCTTTCTTCAAATAATTTTGATTCCGCTTTTTATTATTTCCTCTATTAAAGGCTCTTTCCTTATTTTTTAGCAGGGTAAACTATTTTTCCTAAAACATAATCCCTAACCTGCTCATAGGCTGGCAGATAATGCAATAGTTCTTTAAGGTCTCTCGTATAAGCTTGCTTTGAGGGAATTTTTATGTTCTCAAGCTCACTCTTCTCTTCTTTTAATTTAGCAGATAACATGTTTTTATCCAATACAACACCATTATTAAGCAAAACCCAAACATCATAAAGGTCTCTTGCCTGCCCCCTGTTTATCAGTGCCCTTATTTTCTCAACAAGGATTTCCTTGTCATCAAGTGCAACAATAGTAAAAGCAGGAACATCTGAAAAAAGCCGGGGAATAACTCTAGCAACTCTGCTTTTAACTTTTCTTTTGTTAAAATCAAGCTTTAAAGCATTAGTTGATGATGGATTACCATTAAACAATGGACCTTCAAACCTTGCTTCTATCCGAAGATTTCCCTGATACTCTTTCTTTGAATATACACTACAATTAATATTTAATAAAGCAAAATCCTTAAGGCATTGGTCAATAATTCCTATAACTTTTTTTAGGCTTAATCCTGTACTAAAGTCCAAATCCTCAGATGCCCTCTCAAGACCATAGCATATCCTCAGGCATGTTCCTCCCTTAAATACAAAATTGTCTGCAAACTTTGATAATGCATTAAGAAAAATATACTGCAAATACTCCTTTTCTTCATAGTAAAGATTGGTCTTTCTCCTGTTTTTCACTTCATTAAGCTCATCTATTGATATCATCGTTAATATCCAGCAGCCATTTCTTATTTAAATTACCTCTTTTCTTTAGTGATGGATCCAGCAACTCATAGCCCCTGCCTATTCTTTTAATAATCCTTTTTAATATCTTTTCTTTGCAGCCAATCAATTCCAAGATAAAACCAAGCCTTCTCAGGACAGCTTTGCTTTTGATTTTTATAGCATAATCTACCAGTTTGTTTTTATCTAATTTATTTATAGATGCCTCAATACAACCAATTAATTCCCTAATTCCTCCAGCATATTTTGGGAATAATAATGAATCAACTATTGCCTTTTCTTTTTCGGCAATTATTATATCGCCTATTTTAATATACCCAAAGAATCTTTTCTTGGATATTGTTACATACTTATAATTATTTCTCCTTTTCTTGTATCTTGCTGCAGCATAAAATATTGTTTTAGGCAGCTGGTCTGTAAATCCGTAATAGCTCAGGGCAGACCAAAAGCTTAGGTAAGAAGGCCAATTTAAATATGAGCCAATCACAAATTCATTTGTGCCCTGACTAGCATAAAGCCCAGCTTTTATGACCTTAATTGCCTTCTTCTTCTTCAATGCTTTTATTATATTGTAGGCTTTTGTTCTGTTTATGTCCAATAATAACATTAAATCCTTGGTTTTAAAGATAATTAAGTTCTTCTTTAAGGCCTCATATGCCATTGACTCTAATTTACTTAATTGCATTTTTCTAAACTATTAGTAA
>CAYOHL010000068.1:0-4139 GCA_964403775.1 uncultured Methanosarcinales archaeon | reverse complement strand
TAATAAAACTATCGCTTTATTCAAAAACTATTTATACTATAATTATTTATTTCAAACTATGAAATACATTAACCTGGTTGAGGTCTACCAAAAGCTTGACTCAACAACAAAAAGGCTTGAGAAAACATACTTTATATCTGAACTATTAAGAAAAACGCCAGTAGAGGATCTTTCCAGGATAACCTTATTACTGCAGGGCAAAATCTTTCCGCCATGGGATGAGCGTAAGATTGGTGTTGCATCAAGAATGGTCTTAAAATCAATAAATCTTGCAACTGGCTTAAATTCAACTGAAATTGAGGATGACTGGAAAAGCACAGGTGATCTTGGCAAGACTGCTGAGAGCCTTATAAAAAAGAAAAAACAGGCCACTTTGTTCTCCAGTGATTTGTCTGTAAGCAAGGTTTTTGATAATTTAAGGAAGCTTGCTGAGTTAGAGGGTCTTGGCTCTGTTGACCAGAAAATAAAACTAATATCTGAACTGCTTACATCTGCAAAGCCAATTGAGGCAAGGTATATTGTAAGGACTGTTTTAGAGGAGCTGAGGGTTGGAATTGGGGATGGCTCTCTGAGGGATGCAATTGCATGGGCATTTTTTCCAACAGTGGTTGGAATATTCTTTAAATGTGGAAAATGCAAAAAATACATGCCCAAAACAAAAAAATGCCTTGAATGCAAAAATGATATTGAGCCTAATTTCAAAAATGAGATTGAGAATTTCAATGAGAAAAATACCCTTAATGCAAACAGCATAAAGGAAGTTGAAAAAGCAGACCTAAAAAAATATGAGTTTATAGTTTCCGAGGATGAGGCTAATGCAAGAGAAATCTATAATTATTTTATTAATTGTGTTCAGGAGGCATATGATGTATCAAATGATTTTGCTGTAGTTGCAGAAGCAGCAAAAGAAAACTTAATGAAAGGACTAGAAAATATAAGCCTTAGTCCAGGAAGGCCTGTAAAAGTAATGCTCGCCCTGAAAGTAAAGGATATAAAAGAAGGATTTGAGAGAGTTGGCAGACCAGCTGACATTGAGTATAAGTTAGATGGATTCAGGCTGCAGATACACAAAAAAAACAATGAAATAAAGCTTTTTACAAGAAGGCTTGAAAATGTAACCAAGCAGTTCCCAGAGGTTGTTGATTATGTTAAAAATAATATTAAAGGGAAATCCTTTATAATTGATTCAGAGGCAGTCGGCTTCAGCCCAAAAACAAAAAAATACCTTGCATTCCAGAGCATATCCCAGAGAATCAAGAGAAAGTATGATATTGAGAGCATGGCAAAAGAGTTTCCTGTTGAGCTGAATGTTTTTGATATTATCTATTACAATGGGAAAAATATGGTTAAAGCGCCCTTTAGTGAGAGAAGAAAAATTATTGAGAAAATAGTAAGGCCTGCTGAAAAAAAGATTACCTATGTAAAAAATCTTGTAACATCTGACGAAAAAAAGGCCCTGGAATTTTACAAGGAATCCCTTAATAGGGGCAATGAGGGGATTATGTTCAAGACACTTGATGCTGTTTACAAGCCAGGGGCAAGAGTCGGCCATATGGTTAAGTTCAAGCCGGTTATGGACACTCTTGACTTGGTTATTGTTGCAGCTGAATGGGGGGAGGGCAAGCGCTCTAACTGGCTGAGCTCTTTTACCCTTGCATGCATTGATGAAAACAATAATTTCTTGGAAATAGGAAAGGTCGGGACAGGCATCAAGGAAAAATCAGAGCTCGGAGTATCATTCAGCCAGCTTACTGAAGAGCTTAGGCCATTAATAATTTCTGAAAAAGGGAAAAATGTTAGGGTAAGGCCAGAGGTTGTTGTTGAGGTAAGCTATGAGGAAATACAGAAAAGCCCAACATACAGCTCTGGTTATGCATTAAGGTTCCCAAGGTTAATAAACCTAAGGTTAGAAAGGTCTGCTGAGGAATGCAGCACTCTAGGCATGGTTGAGGAATTTTATGAGGGCCAGAGGCACAGGAAATAATAAGCAACTTATTTTGTTAATTTATCTAAGGTTTTTTGATAATCTAATCTTACTAATTCTTCTGGCTTTATTTCTCCACGGCTTTCCTTAATTAATGTTTCTCTAACTAAGTCATGTAGGTCCTGTGGTTTTTTTAAAGAGGATAATTTTTTAGGAGGAACAGCAATAGGCCCCCTGTATTCTATATTATAATCATTATAGCTCTTTTCTTTTAATTCATCATTTAGTTTCTTAACCAATCCTGAGCACTCTTCTTCAGATTCTACTAAAAGGCCAGCCTCACCATAACCTCCATCTTCCTCTGCACACCAACTGTCTGGATTACGAGGTAAAAAAATATTATCAATAATCTCTCTTGAGAATGGACCCACCATTCTCAAACGTAGATTATCTTTATCATCATATCTTGCAACAATTAATTTTTTATCCATTTAAACACCCCTAAGGTTTAGAGTTGTTTTTTTATGTTCTCAACAAACCTTTTGAAGTCCCTGTTTTTTATGCATGCGCCGCAGGCATGCTCATGCCCCCCTCCATAGCCGTCAATTCCAATCAATGCCTCTTTAAGCAGCTTGGATACTGATGGGCGGCCTGATGAGCGAAGGCTGCATTTCATCTCGCCGCTTTTTTCCCTTGCAACTAAAATTATTTTTTCCGGAAACATATAGAGAAGCTCGTTTGAGAGGTCGCCTGTAAAGCTCATTCTTTTATCTGAATAAGTGAAGACAATCATTTTATTAGTTTTGCTTTGTTTTAGCGCCTCATCAAGCAGATTATCATATTCTTTTTTTACTCTTTTGAATCTTTTGATTATGAATTTTGCCTGGGCAGTTTCCTCATTAAGCAGTTCATAAGGCGTTTTTATTCTTGTGAGTATCTTGACGCAGCTTAAGACATCAGATGTTTTTCCCTTGAGTATGAATGATAATATTTTTATAAGCTCCCCAAGTTTTGTTTCATACAATGCCTTTTCAGGCTTTTTTATCTCTTTTGGCAATAAATCAGGGTATTCTTTTGAGAACTCTGCTGAAAAATCAGGCAGATACCAATCAGCAACTGCCCCGCATGCTGCAATCCACAAATCCTGCTTAACAACCCTGTAGCAAATGCATGATGCTGGTTCTCCAAAGCCATTTTTTCTTGAGTTATAGTATTTTGCTCTGCTGTTTTCAACAACATCATGGTGGTCTATCCATACTATTGGAACTTTTATAGCATCAATAAAATCAGGGCTTACCATTGGCTTATCAAGTATAAAAATTTTGTCCGGCCCGTAATTTTCAACTGTCTTTAGAAACATAGGCTTTAGCTCGGGGCTGCTTTTAACAACAACCCCCTTTCCCTCTTTTATATGCCTGTACAGCAATAAAAAAGAGCAAAGCCCGTCAGGGTCATCATCAAAAAAGAACAATGGCCTCTTGCAGTTATCAAGCTCTTCTTTTATTTCCTTATAGTGTTTTTCTGTAAGCATTTTTACAAGGAAAAATGGTTTTTATTTAAAGTTATGGTTTAGCAAAGCACCATCAATTATCCTGATTATGTTTAGTTTTGATTCCTCTTGTTTTATTATTTTTAATTTGGCCTTTGTGGCTGGATGCCTTGGGACAAAAAGGCATTTTCTGTTTTCTGAAAGCTCATAAGTTCCTACCTGCTTTGCTATTTTTATTGTCTCATTCTTGTCAAAGCACAATAAAGGCCTTAATATCGGCATCTTAGTAACATTATCAAGCACAGCAAGATTATCTAGAGTCTGGGATGCAACCTGGCCTAGGTTTTCTCCTGTTATTATAAACATTGCTTTTTCTTTTTTTGCTATTTTCTCTGCAATCCTGTACATAAAGCGCTTGCATAGAATGCATGTGTATCTTGGGTTTGTTTTCTGGCTTATTTCATTTAGGATATTTTTGTGGCCGATACAGTAAACTTTCCTTATTCCAAGTTTTTTAACTATTTTGTCAACAGCCTTGTGACTATTGGTGAAGAAGTTGAGGCCAACTAATTCAAGGCCCTGCCTTTTCATTAAATAAGCTGCAACAGGACTGTCTATGCCAGGGCTTAGAAGGATTACTGCTTTCATGCATTAAAAGGTTGCTGGTTAGTATAAAAATCTTTTGACAGGAAAATAATAACTCTACAAACCTTATTGATTTTAAGA
>CAYOHL010000067.1:0-4247 GCA_964403775.1 uncultured Methanosarcinales archaeon | reverse complement strand
CCATTATTTTTAATATATCAAAGGGTTTTATATATTTTTCTTTGTTTGCATATACATTCTATAATACCAACGAAAACTATATAAATAATATAAAAACCCATTCAAATATGCCTCTGTAGCTTAGCAGGTAGAGCGTGCGGCTGTTAACCGCAAGGTCACCAGTTCGAGTCTGGTCAGAGGCGCTTTGGGCCCGTAGCTTAGCCTGGAAAATTTTTGCGATAAGTTCCATGTTTGGGCAATGGAGCGCTCGACTGATACATTGGCCTCAGGAAAATAGCCTGGCCAGTGAAAGAAATCGAGAGGTCTGGAGTTCAAATCTCCGCGGGCCCATTTTCAACAAGCTTTTAAAGAAAAACTTATTCTCACTAAATATGAAAACCATTGAGATAGTAAGGCCTACTGACAGCCATGTAATTAATCTGGCCATTGACACTATAAAAAAAGATAAGCAGGCCCTTGTTTTTGTGAACACAAAAAGCTCTGCAGAAAAGGCAGCAGAAGATATTTCAAGGCAGATAAAAAAACAGGATAATGTTCTTGATCAGCTTTCTGAGCAGATATTGAAATCGCTTTCAAGGCCAACAAAGCAGTGCGAAAGGCTTGCAAGATGCGTAAAAAAAGGCATTGCTTTTCATCACGCTGGCCTTGTTGCAAAGCAAAGGGAATTAATTGAGGATTCTTTCAGGAATGGAATAATAAAAATAATCTGCTCAACCCCTACTTTAGCTTTAGGTGTTGATTTGCCTGCTTTTAGGGTTATTATAAAGGATTTGAAAAGATATAGTGCTTATGGAATGGCATGGATCCCTGTTCTGGAATATTTGCAGCAGTCTGGACGTGCTGGCCGCCCAAGGTTTGACAAATACGGCGAGTCAATAGCTATTTCCTCAACTGAGAAGGAAAAGGATGCAATTTATGAAAACTATGTTTTGGGAGAGCCAGAGGAAATTTACTCTAAATTAGCAGTAGAGCCTGTTTTAAGGACTTACTTATTGTCTTTGATTGCAGCTGGTTTTGTTTCAAGCAAAACTGAGATAATTGATTTTTTTGAAAGAACATTCTGGGCATACCAGTTTGAGGACATGCAAAAGCTTGAAAGCATAATAATGAGAATGCTAAGGCTGCTTGAGCAGTGGAAATTCATAGAAAGCAATAATCAGGATTTTGTCTCAGGAGATGAAATCCTGAATGAAAGTGTAAGCGCAACAATTCTTGGCAAAAGGGTTTCAGAGCTTTACATTGACCCTTTGACAGCCAACTTTATTATAGAATGCCTTAAAAAAGTTAACAGAAATACAGATGAGTTTGCATTTCTCCAAATGATCTCTCATACAATTGAGATGAGGCCATTGTTAAGAGCAAGGCTAAAGGAGATTGAGGAAATAGAGGAAAAGCTTGCTGAATTTAATGGAAAACTGCTTGAGAAAGAGCCAGCAATGTTTGATGCTGACTATGATGATTTCATAAGCTCAATAAAAACCGCATTATTTTTTAAGGATTGGATTAATGAAAAAGATGAGGAATTCCTTTTAGAGCAATATAATATAAGGCCTGGCGAAACAAGGGTTAAGCTTAATAATGCAGACTGGCTGTTGTATGCAACAGAGGAGCTAAGCAGGATTCTAAGGATGCAGAGAATCATTAAAGAGCTTACAAAACTGAGGTTAAGGGTTAAGTATGGAGTAAAAGAAGAGCTTTTGCCTTTATTGAGATTAAAGAACATTGGCAGAGCAAGGGCAAGAAAGCTTTTCTTCAATAAAATAAAAGATATTGGTGATGTAAAGAAAGCAGAGCTTGGCACTTTAATACAAATCCTCGGCAGGAATATTGCTTTGGATGTAAAAGAGCAGGTCGGCCAGAGCTTCAAGAACATTAGGGTTAAGCAGAACAAAAGGAAGGGCCAGATAAGCCTTAATGATTATTAGAATGTTTACTAACAGTATATAAATAAAGTTCTTTGGCCGCTTTAAGAGAATCTTTAATAAATCTTTCTGGAGTTGCAACTTCATTATTTTTATATAGTTTCATGCTTTCTACTTCTTCCTTTCTTTTTTCTTCTGGTATAAATCCTCCTCTTATCATATTATCAACATAACTATTAACCACAATAAGATTATAAAGAAATCTATAAGCCCCTATACTAGAATCCACCACACCCCTAAACCATAAAACATTGCTTCCTAAATAAAGAAGTGGTTGATTTAATTCTTTTGCATATTGGCATCCCTTAACCCCTGCAACAATCTGGGCTGCTCCTAATCCATAATTTATAAGAATTCCTTTATTGTTTATGATAAAATTATGAACACCTTCATAAGCTCCAGTAACAATATCATTTATGTGCTTTTTATTTTTATTATCCACATGAATCATATTATTTCTATTTATGGGATTTTAACTATTTAAGCTTTTTGTTTTATTTTTTTTATAATAATGGAAAGTTTTAATAAACTGAAGATAAATTTAACTTTAGAGGCCCCAATAGTCTAGTGGATAGGATTTGACCCTGCGGTATTTTTTAATGCTGAAAGGTCAAGGCCCGGGTTCAATCCCCGGTTGGGGCATTTAACAAAAATATGCTTAATAAGATTTATAAAGGCCATTAGAATCGCAAAAGAATATGCCAGCAAAAACTCTTGATGGGGTGTTAAACTATGAGGGAACTAAGTATATAGACCTTCCTTCAGCAAGGCTTCATTATGCCAAATGCGGGAGCGGCCCGCCATTAATCATGGTTCCAGCGACAATGTCCCATATAAAAGACTGGGTTACCCTGATTCAGTTTATGGGCCAAAAGTTCACAACCTATTTTTTTGAGCTTCCCGGATATGGGGGTTCAACACCCTACAAAGAGAAATTCTCAAGCGAGCTGACTGCAAAAACAATAGGGTCATTCGCAGATAAACTAAAACTTGATAATTTCTCAATAATGGGCTTCTCTTTTGGGGGCATACTTGCCTTACGGGCGGTTGATTACCTGGAGGACAAAATAAACAAGGTCATACTTTTATCCCCCTGCGTCTCAAAGGAAGCCATGAATTTTTCAAAAGCAAGATTAGTTACTGCAAGGGGCCTCGCATACTGCTTTAAAAACAGCCTGTTTAGAAAGCTCATCAGCAGCAAAAAATTCGGAGCTGCTCTTTTATCATACCTAAGGAAATTCGGGAAAATAGAAATACCAATAGAAGAGCATTTAAAAAAAATGCCAAAGCATACACTGGATGTTCTTGTCTACCAGGTAAATGAGATTTTGAATTTTAAGATCAAGCGGGATGCACCGTTTAAAAATGACTGCTATCTTATAATGTCTACAAGAGACCCATTGCTCAATTTCAAAAAAACAAAGTCAATAATAGAGAAAACTTTTAGAAACTGTTATGTGCATGAGTTTGATCATCCCTACCACCAGCTAACAGAGAGGCCCACACTGGGCTGGCTCAACAAAGAGCTGGGATGGCTCTTGGAATCCCTCTCCAGCTAAACAACAGGCATTTTTTGACAAGCTGTTTATAAATGGGTTTATTAAATCCAACAGAAAAATACCAAAAAGAATAGTTAATCTCTTTTCTCTAAATCTTTAAGAATGCTTTCTATGTATTTGTTTGGCTTTTCAGTTACCTTGCTTCTTAGCTCTTTCATCTCTTTTGTAGGGCTTATTCCTGTGCTGCTTTTGAACTGTTCTTCATTTATCATCCCGCCTATGAACCTTCTCTCAAAGTCGTTTATTATTCTGGCCTTTTCCTCTCTTACAAGCTTTGCAATCTGGTATTTATGTGTAAAGCTCTTAATTTCGATAAATTTTTATAAGTGTTTTATTTTATGAAACTTATGCCACCAGCAGCTGTTAAAACAATTAGAGATGAAATATTTTGGCAATATGCAAAACTTATTTCTAAATCAGCAGGGCTTGGTATAAATCAAAGAGCCTTTCAAATGAGTAGGTTTATAGCATTGCGTGATGGAAAAATTAAATGGTCTTCGACAATTCGCGAGTGGGTTAGGGAACATGAAAAGCCAAACGAGTGTATATATTGTGGCTCAAAAGATGATTTAACAGTAGAGCATATTTTACCAAGATGCTGTGGAGGTCCTGACAATCCTGATAATGCCATAAAAGTCTGTAAAAAGTGTAATTCTAGTAAGGGTGGTAAGAGACTTTATGAGTGGATAGGCTTAAAAGAAAAGGATAGCATTCCAAGGATTGCTGAGGGTAAATACCTAAAATTGTTGTATGAATTGCATAATAG
>CAYOHL010000066.1:0-4296 GCA_964403775.1 uncultured Methanosarcinales archaeon | reverse complement strand
AAAACTAAATTTAAGTTGTTTGGTTTAGTGACGAGAACCAAGAGATACGAACATGGAACCAAAAGATTATTTATCTATCTTAAAGAAAAATTCTATGATCAGTTTCTGGAAAGAAAAAGGCAAGGCAAAAAAATAAGGTTTGTTAGTGATGATTTAGAGCACTATATGAAAGGCTATAAAAAATACTTCTATTATGTTGCTGAGATTGATCATGGTGTTCCTATTGCTTGCATAAAATATGGTTATGAGCATAACAATAATGTTGCAGAAAGAGATAATCAAAGGGTAAAGCAACGTTATAAAGTAATGAGAAATTTTCTTTATATTAAATCTGCAAATCTGATTTTAGACTTCCTTGATATATATTACAATTTTGTTGATGAGGTTAAACTAAAGGGGGAGAAGAAAGGTAAGACTCCTGCTCAAAGAGCAGGTATAGAACTGAATCTTGGAGAAAAATATAAGTTGTTAAAGCTTATAAAAAAAGCATATCCCGAAGATTAAAGAGTATCCAAAATAGAAACATTTATATCTTTCAAATTATTTTAAAACATATAATAAACAAATTAGACTACTCTAAAACCAGGGGAACTTAAAATAAATAAAAAGGGTTAGTAAAGCCTAGTGATAATGTATGCATAAGAAGCATAAAATATGTAGTAAAAATTTTAATTCTAATTCAACAATAGGTGTTAAAAATCCTATTGCCGAGCATTCAGAAACAAACAGAAGACCTAATAAAGGAGAGGATACACAAACAATAACTGATTTAGTTGATGATTCTGAACCGCCAAGTAAACACAACAAATCATTTGCCAATCAAAAGCTGTCAGAACAGATAAGGCATTATAAAGCCAAAAATAGAGATAAACAAACAAAAATAGATTATAATGCTACAGGGGGATGGTATTCAAAACTAGGAAATTATAGAATAATAGGGCTTGCTGAAAACATATTAGACTCAAGGATATCCTCATCTGCTGAACCAAAATATATTATTGACCCGGATTTTGATATTGGTGATGAAATTCATAACCCATACGCACCAGAGAATATAAAAATCCCTTTATGCACTATATATTATTCAAAAGAAACAAATGATTTTAGGGAGATGGTGCAAAACAGTAAATTTCTTTCTATAAATCTTGGAAACCCTTCTGCATAGTTATGAAGTTGAGTATTTGAAAAAGAAAAGATTATTATAATCCTTAAAGTACCCATAAGGTGTTAGTCCCTGCAGGCTCATGCTTAAAATGGAAGAAATAATAAAATTAAGAAAACTATATGGCCTTAAAAAGGTCTATAGGGCTAACTCTGTTGAGAACAGGAAGGAAAGCTCTGCAGAGCACAGCTGGAGCTGTTTAATATTAGCTGATTATTTATTAAATATTACAAATATTAAGCTTGACAGATTAAAGGTATATGAACTACTGATGTATCATGATGTTGTGGAGATTGAGGCTGGAGATACTCCTATGCATAAACATGAAGAAAGAAAAAACCAAAAAGAAAGGGAACAAAAGGCCTTGAACAAGCTGAAAAATGAAGTTCCAAAGGAATTAAAAACAAAATTTGTAAATTTAGTTAATGAGTATGAGGAAAATAAGACAATGGAGGCAAAGTTTGCTCAGGCAATTGACAAGCTTGATGCACAAATCCACGAATTAGACTATAAAAAAGACTGGAAAGGCTGGACTGAAAAATTCTTAAGAGATGAAAAAGAAAAATATTTCAGGGAATTTCCAAAAATAAAACAGGCATTTGAAAAAATAACAGATTATGCAAAGAAAAGTGGTTATTTTGACCAGTGAAAATGGAAATAATAGATAAGCATTTCAGAAAACTGTCGAGGAAAAGAAAGACATTTATTATTATAATTGGACTAAGTTATTTTTTAGTAGGATTGATTGCTTACCTAGCTAGGCTAACAACCCCTCTTGAAAGCTTATTAATCTTTGCACTGGGCTTGTTGTATTCAGACCTATTAAGGTTGAGTTACAGAATAGAAGCCCCAGAGAAAAAACATTTGAAGTAATAAAAAATGTTAGACCAACTAAAAAAAGAGTTGCAAAAACTTGCTAATTCTGAGAAGGCAAAGGATTTATCCAGATTTTTCAAGACTGGAAAAGGCCAGTATGGTGAAGGAGATATCTTTCTAGGAGTGTCTGTTCCAGACCAAAGAAAAACTGCAAGGAAATATCCTAATCTTAGCTTAGATGAAATACAAGAACTTCTCTCAAGCAAAGTCCATGAGCACAGACTAACTTCATTGTTTATCTTGATAAACAAATACCAGAAATCAGATGATAAAAACAAAAAGAAAATGTTTGATTTTTACCTTAAAAACACAAAGAACATAAATAATTGGGATCTTGTTGACTCATCTTCTTCTTATATTGTTGGGGATTACCTTCTAAATAAAGCAGAAAAAAGAACTATTCTCTATAAACTTGCAGAATCAAAAAATCTCTGGGAAAGAAGAATTGCAGTGATGTCAACATTTGCATTCATAAAAAACAATGAGTTTGAGGATGCACTTAAAATAGCAGAAATACTTCTAAATGATGAGTATGATTTGATACATAAGGCTGTTGGCTGGATGCTGAGGGAAATAGGCAACAGAAATCAGGCAGAAGAAGAAAACTTTCTTAAAAAACATTACAAAAAAATGCCAAGGACAATGCTAAGATATGCAGTTGAAAAATTCCAAAAAAACAAAAAGGAATTCTACATGAAAAAATAATTCCCAAAGTTATTTAAGCCAGTTATTTTCCACCAAAACAAATGCAAGAGACAGAAGGGATTCTAAACGGAAACTTAAAGAAAATAATTCTAAGTCTTTCTGTTCCTGTGATGATATCAAACTTTCTCCAAGCAACTTATAACATCACAGACACTTTTTGGGTTGGCAGGCTTGGAAGCTATGCAATTGCAGCAGTAACCATAAGCTTTCCAATTGTTTTTCTTATTATATCCATATCAATGGGTATAGGCGTTGGAGGCTCTATATTGATAGCGCATGCAGCAGGCAAGGCATTTAAGACAAAAAAAGACGAGGATAAAAAACAAATCAACCTAATAACAACACAGACATTTGTTCTTTTGCTTCTTGCTTTGCTGATAATATCTGTTATTGGGTTTATTCTTACACCTGAGATAGTATCATGGCTAAGCCCTGATATAAATGTATTCAACAGCGCTGTTATCTACCTCAGGACAATATTCATTGGCCTTGCTCTTATGATACCATACTATGTTTTTGAGGCAGCATTAAGGGCAATTGGAAACACAAAAACACCAATGAAGTTTGTATTTATGTCTGTTCTCATCAATATAATCCTTGATCCACTGATGATCTTTGGAATAGGCCCGTTCCCAGAGATGGGTATATTCGGGGCTGCACTCGCCACTGTTATATCAAGGGCAGTTGCAAGCTTTTTTGCTATATATCACCTAATCAAGAACACCTATGGCATAAAAATAGATTTTAGTTTTGTAAAGCCAAGATTAAAGATAATAAAAGAGCTTCTGAAGCTTGGGGTACCAACTTCTTTGGAAATGAGCTCAATGTCATTAAGTATCTTTGTACTTACTTCTTTGGTAAGCTCGCTTGGAACTGTGACTCTTGCAGCATTTGGAATAGTAACAAGGCTTTTCAGTTTTTTTATGATTCCTTCCTTGGGAATATCTGTGGCAGTATCAACGGTTGTTGCGCAGAACTTTGGAGCAGGCAATATAAAAAGAATGTTCTTATCATTAAAAGACTCTGCAAAGGTTGGCTTGCCAATAATATTTTTTATAAGTCTTGTTACATTTATACTATCAAGGCATATCCTGTCTGCATTTACATCAGATATAGATGTAATCAGTTTAGGCATATCATTTTTAAAAATAATGTCCCCTTTTATTGTGTTTGGTTTTGGAAGGCATATATTCATAGGATTTTTTAGGGGGGTAAAGAGAACAGACATTGCTATGATTATAAGCATAGTGGATAATTTTGTTTTCAGGTTAGCAGGAGTATATGTTCTTGCTTTTGTTTTTAACCTTGGGGCAATAGGTGTATGGTGGTCTTATCCTGTAATGATGATATTTGGATTTATCCTAACATATTTGCTGTATCTCAGACTAAAGAAAGGAATAACGGCAAAAAAAGTTGACATGGAAGGGATAATCATTGAGTCTGAAGCAGAAGAGCAGGTAATAGGTTAATGCGGGAGACGTGATTCGAACACGCGTACCCACTAAGGGACAAGGCCCTGAACCTTGCGCATTTGGCCACTCTGCCACTCCCGC
>CAYOHL010000065.1:0-4315 GCA_964403775.1 uncultured Methanosarcinales archaeon | reverse complement strand
CATCTAAAAAGGATATAAAATCTTTTTCAGAGGTTTCAGAGCTTGTTTGGCAGGCATCCCTGCGGTTTTTGGGCGAGATTGAAACAGCAAAAGCAGGGATTTGGGTTTTGCCAGACAAGTGGAATCCAAAAAAACAAAAAGGAATAATAAAAGTAAACAACAACTATCTTGATAAGCTAAAAACAGCACTGGCATTAATAAAGAGTTTTAAAAGACAACAAATAATTGTAAAAAGTGTTGGTGTTTCAGGGATGATAAACAAGGCAGATAAAAAATATCTTGCAATTTAAAAAAATTAAACAAATATGAGGTGTTAAAATGGAACAAATGCAGCATCAAATGATGGGTTATGACCGCTCAATAGCAATGTTCAGCCCAGACGGCAGATTACTGCAGGTTGAGTATGCAAAAAAAACAGTAAGGCAGGGCTCAACAGCTGTTGGAATTGTATGCAAAGATGGTGTTTTACTAGTTACAGACAAAAGAATAGTTGACCCTTTGGTTGTTTCAGAAGCAATAGAGAAGGTATTCCAGGTTGATGAGCATATTGTGGCAACAGCTGCTGGAATATTGTCTGATGCAAGAGTACTTATTGAGATGGCACAGCTGAAGGCCCAGCAGCACAAAGTTACATATGATACTCCTATAGATACATTAACTGTTGTGAAGGACATATGCAACATAAAGCAGATATGCACACAGCAGGCTGGTTTAAGGCCATTCGGTGTTTCAATACTTGTGGCAGGAATTGATAATGAAACTCCAAAGCTTTTTGAGACAGACCCAACAGGAATATTCTTCCAGTACAAGGCAACAGCTATTGGTGAGAAGGAATCAGAGATAGAAGAGATATTGCATAAAAAATACAAAGACTCAATAACAATTGATGAGGGATTTAAGCTTGTAGTTAGTGCCCTATGCAAGGTATTGGGCAAAGAGTTCAATGCTAACAGGATTGATGCAGTTTACATAAAGACAGATGAGAAAAAATTCAGTAAGATGACAAAAGCCCAGATAGAAAAAGCCTTTAATGAAGCCAAATCAAGGAATTAAGGTGTTCAGATGGTTAAAGGGCAACAAACATATGACAAGGAAAGGTTCTCCATTAATCTTGCAAGGTTAAAAAAAGGCGGACAAAACTTTGAGGTTGTCATAAATTCAGATAATGCAATAAGGTTTAAACAAGGGAAGGAGATAGCAATAGAGGATATAATCACAAATGAGAAGGTATTTGCTGATGCAAAAAAAGGACTGCTTGCATCTGAAAAATTAATGCAGCAGTTGTTTAACACAACAGA
This sequence comes from uncultured Methanosarcinales archaeon, assembly GCA_964403775.1. GTDB lineage: Archaea > Nanobdellota > Nanobdellia > Woesearchaeales > CG1-02-33-12 > CG1-02-33-12. The sequence goes on along the minus strand of CAYOHL010000065.1, from coordinate 3,017 downwards.
TGTCAAGGAAGTTGCAAAAATCATAATAAAAGAAGGTGAAATACAGCTAACAGCCGAGTACAAGCAAAAATTAAGAGATGAAAAAAAGAGGAGAATAATTGATTTTATATATGCAAATGGGGTTGACCCAAAGACAGGACTGCCTCACCCAGTGACAAGAATAGAGAACGCATTTGAGGAAGCAAAAATACATATTAATGAGTTTAAATCAGAAGAAAAGCAGATAGATGAAATACTAAAAAAACTAAGGGTTATTTTGCCGATAAAATTTGAGGTTGATGAAATCGAACTAAAGATTCCTGCAGCTTATGCTGCAAAAATGTATTCTATTGTGAAGGGTTTCTCAAAGATAATCAAAGAGGAATGGCTTAATGATGGCTCATGGAAATGTGTTGTTGAGATATCTGCTGGTTTAAAACAGGATTTCTTTGATAAATTAAACAGCATGACTCACGGAGAGATTGAAACAAAATTATTAAAGACAAAATAAACAATAAGGTGAAAAAATGGGAAAATTATTAGTAGAAGACAAAACAATAGTAACTCCTGGTGAAGAGCTTGCAGAGGGCATGGATTTCCTGCCAGCCGAGGGAACATTCAGGGACAAAGACAAGATAATAGCTTCAGGGCTTGGATTGGTTAGTATCAACGGAAGATTAATAAAAACAATTTCAATGGCCGGGAAATATATACCAAAAAAAGGGGACACAATTATTGCAAAAATTACAGACATATTGATGAGCGGATGGATTCTTGATATAAATTCCTCTTATTCAGCTGTGCTTTCAGTAAAGGAAGCAAGGGATTTTATAAGAAGAGATGCGGATTTAACCAGGTATTATGATATTGACGATTATATTGTTACAAAGATAGTCATGGTTACATCACAAAGATTAGTTGATGCATCAATGAAAGGCCCTGGATTGAGAAAGCTTATTGGGGGAAGAATCATAAAGGTTAATTCTAATAAGGTTCCCAGGATTATAGGCAAGGGGGGCTCAATGGTAAGCATGATAAAAAATGCAACTGGCTGCAGTATAATTGTAGGGCAGAATGGAATTGTCTGGATTCAGGGCTTACCAAAAAATGAAATCATTGTTGTCAAGACAATAAGAAAGATAGAACAAGAGGCCCACATAAGCGGCCTGACTGAAAGGATTAAAGCATTTTTAGAGAAAGGAACAAACAAAAAGATTGTTGTTGAGAAGGTGGAATAAATGGCTTATATTAAAAGAAATGATGGAAGAAAGTTTGATGAAACAAGGCCTATTGAGGCAAGAGTTGGTGTTATAAAAAATTCTGACGGCTCTGCCTATTTTAAGATGGGAAAAACAATAGCATATGCTGCTGTTTATGGCCCCAGAAGCATACACCCAAAATTCTTGCAGAATCCAAGGAACGGTAAATTAAGGTGTTTCTATAATATGATGCCTTTTTCCTCAATGGGAGAAAGGGTAAGGCCTGGCGCAAACAGAAGGGCAAAGGAAATAGCAATGGTCACAGAAAAGGCGCTCCTGCCTGTTGTAGACCTGACTCAATTTCCAAATTCAGTTGTTGATGTATTTATTGAGCTGCCGCAGACAGATGCTGGAACAAGATGTGCAGGGATATGCGCAGCATCAATGGCTTTGGCAGATGCAGGAATTCCAATGAAGGATATGGTGGCATCAGTCTCTGTCGGAAGGGTTGATGACGCGCTTATTGTTGATCTTGATTATAGTGAGGAAAGCTATGAAAATGGGACAGTAGCAGACATTCCTACTGCCATAATATCAAGAACAGGAGAGATATCCTTATTGCAGATGGATGGAAAGCTCTCAAGAGAAGACTTAAAAAAGGCTATTGAGATGGCAAAAAAAGCCTGCAGCAAGATAGATAAAATACAAAGAGATGCTTTGAAAAAAAAGTATGAGGTTAAAAATGAATAGGGAACAGAAAGACCATATTTTAAATTTTCTTGAACAGGGAATAAGGTTTGATGGAAGAAAGTTAGATGAATACAGGCCAATAAAGATTGAGACAGGGTTTTCAGAAAATGCAGAGGGGTCTGCAAAGGCTACTATTGGAGACACAGTAGTTCTTGCAGGTGTTAAATTAAGTGTTGGGGAGCCTTATCCTGACACACCTGATGAAGGAACAATGATGATTAATGCAGAGCTTTTGCCTTTATCAAACCCTGATTTTGAACCAGGTCCGCCCGGAATACAGGCCATAGAGCTTGCAAGGGTTGTTGACAGGGGCATTAGAGAGTCAGAGGCTATTGACACAAAGAAACTGTGTATTAAAAAAAGGGAAAAGGTATGGTCAATCACAGTTGATATATGCCCTATCAATGATGATGGAAATCTTTTTGATGCATCAATGCTTGCTGTTGCAGCTGCCCTGAAAAATACAAAGTTTCCGTCATATGATGGGGAGGTTGTTGATTACAAGAAAAAAACAAAGGAATCATTACCGCTAAAAAAACTGCCTGTTAGCTGCACTGTAATAAAGATTGGCGATTATTTTATTGTGGACCCAACTCCTGAAGAAGAAGAAAAAATTGAAGCAAGATTAACAGTGGAGGTTGAAGAAGACGGGACTTTGTGTGCCCTGCAGAAAGGCGGAGATAAACCGCTTACAGCAGAGGATATTGACAAAATGGTTGAGATTGGGATAAAAAAATCAAAGGAACTAAGAAAGCTTTTGTAGGTGATACCATGACTGCTAAAAAATCAGATGAAGAGATACAATACACAAAGTATGAAATAGCAAGGATGCTCGGCGGAAGGGCATTGCAGATTGCAATGGGAGCTCCATTCATCATAAAACTCAGCAAAGAGGATCTTGAGGATATTCACTTTAATCCTGTTGAGATAGCTAAAATTGAGTTTGAGAAAGGTGTTTTGCCTATAACTGTCAAGAGGCCTCTGCCTGAAAAGAAAAAAATATAATTTTTTTATGCACAGAAATGCTTGCGAAGACCTCATACTTTAGTATGAGGATGAGCATTTCTGGCATCCTAAAAATCCACTGTC
>CAYOHL010000064.1:0-4387 GCA_964403775.1 uncultured Methanosarcinales archaeon | reverse complement strand
TGGTGAAAGTCCCCCCCTCGGCGCTTTATATTTCTGTCAAAAACCAGTTAAAAGAGAAAACTATTAAAATAAAGGTGATATTAAAAAATTATGAAAAAAGAGGTTATTTTAGTTTTATTTGCTTTGCTGGTTTTAACCCCTGTCTGTTTGGCAGATGATTCATGGCTTTACAACAGCGAGAAACTTGTTATTAAGCTCAATATCTCATCAGGCATGGACATTGTTCCAGAGGGCAGGGATTATTCTGTTGATTATGTTAGGGTAAGGCTTTCTTTTTTTCCAGAGGATGATTTTCAGCAGAGGCTAATAAAGCTGGAAACAAACCCTGATTTCCTTAAAAAAGACAATATAATGGAGTTTAAGTGGGAAAACCCAGATGAAAAAAAGCTTTATTTTTCATTGGACTCAGAGGTTGAAACAGAAAACAAGCTTAAAAAAATAACAAAAAAAGTAGAATTCCCGCTAAAAAGTCTTGATCAGGAATATGCAAAATACACAAAGCCAACAGAAAACATTGACTTAAATGATAATATAATAAGGGTTGCATCAGGGCTTGCCGAGGGGCAGGATGACTTATATGTGATAGCCCACAGGATTGCAGAATGGGTGAGCAAAAATATTGAATATGACCTCAACTATGGGGCCTCAACTGAAAAGGCATCATGGGTTTTGAAAAACAAGGTGGGCACATGCGACGAGTTTTCATCCTTGTTTATTGCATTATGCCGCTCATTAGGCATTGCTGCAAGATATGTTTCAGGCGTTGCATACTCAAACATTCCTGAGTTAGAGGGCTTTGGAAACCATGCATGGGCAGAGGTTTATTTTCCAGATTACGGCTGGGTTCCATTTGACCCAACATACGGTGAATTTGGGTTTGTCAACCCGTCGCATATAAAATTAAGCAGCTCTTCTGATTCAGGAAACACTTCAACAGGCTATGAATGGAAGGGGCATGGCTTTGATGTTGCTGCAGAAAAGCTTGGCATAAGCGCAGAATTAAAAAAAGTCCAGGGCATAAAAAAACCTCTTGTCAGGATTAAGGCTGATGTTCTCAACAGCAACATAGGCTTTGGCTCTTATAATCTTATAGAAGCAACTATTGAAAATTTAAATGATTATTATGTTCCAATAACCTTGCGTATTTCAGCACCTATTGAGCTGGATGTTGTTGATAATAAAAAAAATGTTTTGCTGACGCCAAATGAAATAAAAAAGGTTTATTGGGTAGTGAGATTAACAGAAAACCTAAAAAGAAATTACATCTATACCTTGCCAATAACTGTCTATGACTTAAGCAACATTTCCTCAACATCAGGCTTTGAATCAAGGTTTGGCGGTTTAATGCTCACAAAGTCGGCAATTGAGAATATGCTTGAGGATAAGGCAGAAGAAAAGCCAAAGGCTTACTCAGAGGGGATTGATTTAAAATGCAGTCCGGATAAGGAGGAGTATTATATTGATGAAATTATATTAGTCAGCTGCTTTATTAGGAATACAGGCAACACATTTCTTAATAACATAAAAATCTGTCTTGAGAATGACTGCAAAATCCTCAGCTTGGGCATATCACAGGAAAAAAATGTCAATTTTTCAGCAAAGCCAAAGGGCTTGGGAAAAAAACAGGATGCTGTAAAGGCAATGAATAACTATCTGTCAAAAACATCTTATCTGGATTACAACATAATTGATTATCCAGAAATAGCAATAACTGATTTGTCTTATCCATTAGAGGTTTTGTTCAACAGAGCATATTCAATAAGTTTTATGCTGAATAAGTCATCATACTCAATTCCGAAAAATGTTGAGATAAGCATATTGCAGAACAATCTGCCTGAAAAATGGAATTTGGAAAATCTTGATAAAAATAAAATATTTGATATTAGCCTTAGCTCCAAAACCCTGCATGAGGGAAAGAATGATTTTGAGATCATAGTCAAATATGAGGATGACAATGGCAGGAGCTATGAAACAAAAAATGATTTCTCAATAACTCTTGCCAGGCTTAGTTTTCCCCAAAAGGTGTTATCACTGCTTTACAGCCTTGAGCTATGGTTTGAGGGCTTTTTCTAAAACAATGTGAATGAGATAATGCCAAAAAGTATTTAAGTGACTTATTGATTAACCTTTTCTAATGAAGCTTTCAATAAGAAAGGGTTTTAGTTTTGGGTTAACATCTGGGATTATTACTACCCTTGGTGTGATTGTAGGACTGCATTCAAGCACACATTCAACCCTTGTTGTTATTGGTGGAATAATTGTAATAGCAATAGCAGATGCTCTTTCAGATGCATTGGGTATCCATATTTCTGAGGAATCTGAGATTAAACATTCTGCAAAGGATATCTGGGAGTCAACAATCAGCACATTCTTATCTAAGTTTGTTTTCGCACTAACCTTTATTATTCCGTTTTTATTTCTCCAGCTTTCGAGTGCAATAATTGCTAGTGTGATATGGGGGTTTTCCTTATTGATAATATTCAGCCTATATCTTGCTAAAAAAGAAAAACTGAAACCATGTAAAGTAGTTCTAGAACATTTAGTTATTGCTATTGTAGTTGTTGTTATAACTCATTATATTGGTGACTGGATAGCAACTTTTGGTTAGGAAAATAAGGCTTAATATTAAAAAATTAGCTTTAAAGCAATAGTAATAGCAACAAACCAAAAATAATTTAAAAAAATATTTTTCAGTACAACTAATTTTTTCTTTTTAATGATTTTCTCTGCAAACAATGAGCCTGTTGGAAAGCCATAAAAAAAGATTAGGATTGAGTTTGTTATAAACAACTCTGGATTTTTTGAGCTAAGAAAAAACACGGCTGCAAGGCATGGATAAATCAGCTGGCTTTTTATGCTGAAAGACAGTAAGGCAATTAATAAAACATAGGAGATTATTCTTAAATAAAGGGCTACATTAAAAAAATTCAGCAAAAAAATAACTATCAGCAATAAGATTGTTTTTTGCAGCAGCATAAAATATTTTTTTCCAGGCTCTAATTCTTCTTTGGCGGCAAATGCCAGCAGCATTCCTGCAAAAAGGCCTGAAAAAGATATTAAAGATATCAAGGAATAATTTAAGAGCTGCATGTTTTTTAAAAAAAACAGCTAGTATAAAAAGATATTGTTACTGCCAAGGGCTGTGGCCAAATTGAATTAGTAAATCAACACCAAGTTTTTCAACTTCTAAAGGAATGTCGCATGAGCCAAAGCATGAGCCTGCCCAGATTATAACCCTTGCCTTTGTTTTTGATTCTATTTCATCCTGAATAAGCTTTGCCTCTGGTTTGAGGCCGTCAGGAAGCTGTATGCAGACAAGCCTAGGCTTTTCTTTATTAATCCTATCAACAGCCCTTTCAAGCTCTAAATCATACTCCATAACAAAGCCAAAAGAAACCAATTATAAAAGGTTTTCTAATCTTTTTCTCAGCTGGCCTGCCAGCTTGGTTATTAGGATTTTTTTGATTGCCTTGTTTATATTGTTAGAATCCAGCTCAAGGCATTCTGCTTGTTCCTGTATTTTTATAATCAACTCCTTTAGTTTTACATGATTAATATTGTTTGTGCTGTTTAAGTGCTTGTTCAGTATATTTAGTTCATCCAAAACAACATCCTCGGACTTTGAAAGATCAAAAAAAGGTTCATATGCACTGTCTATTAAGTTTTCTGCGCTTTTTGTTTTTTCAAAATACCTGACCAGTATTTTCCTGAGGCAGGGGAAATTGTCCAAAATAAACTCATGCTTTTTAGCAAGACAATCATAGGTGTCTTTGAGTTGGTTTACATAACACCTCAATAAATCCAGGCTGTTGTCATATTCCTCTTTAATTGACTTGTTTTCATTCTGGGGCATATTCAAATAAACCCTGTAAGCATTGCCAAAAACAAGGTCATCCTCTTTTTCAGAGATTATTGCGCTCTGCTTTTTGCAGAACATGGCAAGCTGATGGGAGTAAGTTTTGGCTATCTCAGCGTTTCTTTGCTCATTAAACCTGCCTGCCAGGCCAAGGTTTAACAGGCTAAGGGATTCGCAGCTTACAAGCTTTTTGAAAATAAAATCATTTGTAATGGTATTGCCCAAATCCAATAAGTAATAGCCCCTTTTGTCTGAAAACTCGATTGCTTCTGCAAGAAATTCGCAGACATCATAGTGATAATCCCTGTTGTATTTGTCTGTGTGTGTCTCAAGGACATGTGTTAATACTCCCTCTGGAACATCCATTCCCTTAACTATGTATGTGAGGGTGTCTATGTCTGACATCTGCTTTTTGATATTGCTTCTGATATGCAGCATTTTTTATGGTGCAATTAATAGCCCGGCAAAACAAAATTAAAATCATAAAAATCCACAGAAAACTCCTACCAGCATCTAAATGCTCAGAAATCG
>CAYOHL010000063.1:0-4450 GCA_964403775.1 uncultured Methanosarcinales archaeon | reverse complement strand
GGCTCAACTTTGTTCGAGGTTAAATACTTTGATGACATTGTTTACTTAACACAATCATGGCAGCTTTATGCAGAGGCAATGATTTCTGCTTTGGAAAAAATATATACAATCTCTCCATGCTTCAGGGCTGAAAAATCAAAAACATCAAGGCATTTGTCTGAGTTCTGGATGGCAGAAACAGAGATTGCTTGGTGTAAGTTTGATGGCATACTGAAAAATGCAGAGGATTTAGTTGCATTTGTTGTGAAATATGTTGTTGAGAATAATGAAGAGCAGTTAAAGTTTTTGGGACAGGACATTGAAAAGCTGAAGAAAATAAAAACACCATTTCCAAGGCTTACATACACCCAAGTTTTAGAGGAATTAAAAAAAGAGGGCATTGAAATAGAGTGGGGCAAGGACCTGAGAACAGCAGAAGAGGATATAATTTCAAAGAAGTATGAAAAGCCAATAATAATAACTCATTATCCAAAGAAGATAATGGCCTTTTACAAGCCAAAAGACCCAAAAAACCCAGAAACAGCATTGTGCTTTGATATGCTTGCTCCAGAAGGTTATGGCGAAATAATTGGCGGAAGCGAAAGAGACATTAATATTGAGGAAATGAAAAAGTCTTTAACAGAACAAGGTGAAAAGCCTGAAAAGTATGAGTGGTATTTTGACACAAGGAGATATGGAAAAGTGCCTCATTCAGGATATGGCCTAGGAGTTGAAAGGGTTATTGCATGGCTCTGCAAGTTAGATAACATAAAGAACACAATACCCTTCCCAAGGACTATGGCCAGGAAAACACCATAAATCAAAATATTTAAATAAAATAATCAACTAAAGATAAAAAAGGTGATAAAAATGAAAAAAATTATGTTTCTTATTTTAATAGTAAGTTTGTTTTTGGTTTCAGGATGCGCTGAACAGGTTGAAGACCAGAAAGATGCAAGCGAAGCCGCAGATGTTGATGTTCAAAAGCCTGAAGAAAGCATAGATGATTATTCTGATTTAACAGAACCGATTGAAACAGATGAAGAAGAAATTCAGGAAACTGAAACAGCTGAAGCAGCTGAATTAAGGGAAACAATTGCAGACAGAAGAAACAAATTTGCAATGACAAAGTCATCATTTGAAATTCAAAGAAGAAATCAGGAAACACTTTATTTTGGTGTGATGAACCAAAAGGATGAATCATCTAGCTTTACAATTGAATTCCTGTGTTACGAGGCAATGCATTCTGCGGCAAAGCCCGAAACAGATATTGTTTTTGAATATACAGAAAAAATAGAAAACCTTGAAAAAGACCATATAGAGGTGTTCCCTTTAACTATAAATGTAACAGGAGAGGCAATACAAACAGACTACAGATGCAAAGCATTGATTGGCCCTGATAATTATGCTACACGGGCATTTGGGATAAAAGTCGTAAATCCGTAAGTTATATAAACATTTTAGGTTAATCCTTGTATATGGCTCAACTAAAGTGCGGCCTCGAGATACACGGCTATATCAATGTAGAGAATAAAACCAAGCTGTTCTGCAACTGCGCTATTGATGAGAATGCAACTCCAAACAAAAACATCTGCCCAATATGCACTGCAATGCCTGGCTCAAAGCCAATGCTGCCTAATAAAGAAGCAGTTGATAAGATAATTGCAATTGCCTTAATGCTTGGATGCAAACTAAACAAAAGATTATTGTTCCAGAGAAAGCATTATTCATGGCCTGACCTTCCTGCTGGCTTCCAGAAAACAATCTCTGGTTCATATTCTTTTCCAGTTGGTGTAAATGGGAGATTCCTTGGCATAGGAATATCTGATGTTCATTTAGAGGAAGACCCTGCAAGATGGGATCCTATAACAGGAAATGTTGACTTTAACCGCTCAGGATTTCCATTGGTCGAGATTGTGACAGAGCCTGACTTTAAGTCAGCAGGGCAGTTGAGGGAATGGTTAAAGGCATTATTAACAACCTTAAGCTATATAAAGGCAATTGATAAGAACTCCGGAGTAAAGGCAGATGTAAATGTTTCTATTGGCCCGTTATTCAACAGAGTAGAGATAAAAAACATCAACTCGTTTAAAAACATTGTAAGGGCAATTGAGTATGAGATATTAAGACAGGAAAAAGAGGTTAATGAAGGCAGGACAATAAAGCAGCAAACCAGGGCTTTTAATGAGAAGCACGGAACAACTATTTTTATGAGGCTAAAGGAAACAGCAGCAGACTATATGTTTATTCCAGAGCCAGACCTGCCTGTGATTAAATTAACTGAAAAAGATATTAAGAAAATAAGAGATAAGCTTCCTGAGGGGCCTGATGAAAAAATAAAAAGATTTACAGAAAAATACAAAATTAAGAAAGAGGATGCATTTGTTATCTGCTCTGATATAATGCTTTCTGAGCTGTTTGAGAAAACAGCCAAGAAAATAAATCCAATGCTTGCAGCAAGATGGCTTAGGTTTGAGCTATTAAGAGTATTGAATTATAATAAGAAAGAGCTTTCTGACACTAAAATAAATGAAAAACACCTTATTGGTTTACTAAGCTTAATTGAAAATAAAAAAATAACAGAAACAACTGCTCAAAAGCTACTTGAAAAACTTGCTGAAAAGCCATTTGATGTAAACAGCTATGTAAAAAAGCATAAACTAATGGCTATCTTCGGTGTTGAAGAGCTTGAAAAACTATGTAGGAATGTTGTAAAAAATAATAATAAGGTTGTTTCTGACTATAAAAAAGGAAGAAAAGAGGCTCTTAATTATCTTGTGGGTCAGGTCATGAAAGCCACTAAAGGAAAGGCCTCTCCAAAGCATGTTAATGAGATTATTAAGAGGCTGGTTGGATAGATGGAAACCTATCAAAAGCCCTTTTTGCATAAAAAAGACGCAAAAATAACAAATATTGAGGAAAAAGACGGCTTTGTTTTGGTTGAACTAGATGACACTATTTTTTACCCTTCTGGAGGGGGCCAGCCGCATGATAAAGGAACAATAAAAAACAACAGCTTCAATGGAGAGGTTGTTGATGTTTTTAAAAAAAACAATAAAATAATCCACAAAGTTAGAGTTGTTAGTGGAACCTTGAAGAAAGGGGACGCTATTGCATGCGAGCATGACATTAAGAGAAGGCTCAGCCTTGTAAGAATGCACTCAGGAGAGCATATCTTTGTTGGAGCTTTGCTGAAAATAATAAAGGATGCTAAAGTTGATAAAATAATGCTTGATGAGCATGAATCCTCCCTTTTTGTTAAATGCAAGGATTTAACATGGGAAAAGCTGTTTGAGGCAGAAAAAATTGCAAACCATGTTATAAAACAAGGCAGGGATATAGTTGTTAAAGAGGTTTCAAAAGAAGAGGCAAAAGGCATAAAAGGCCTAAGAATAAAGCTAGATAGAATAAAGAGCAATAAAATAAGGCTTGTTGAGATTAAGGGCCATGACATTGCAGCATGCACAGGAACCCATGCCTTCAAGACAGATTTTATTGGAAATATTCTAATCACAAAATTCAACATTGTTAAAGGTGCTTATGAAATAAGGTTTAAGACAGATGTCTCTGATGATTTGTTTGAGCTCGCAAGGATTGCAAGACTGTCTTCCTCAATCATAAAAAAAGATGTAAAACAGGTTCCTGATTTCATCAAAAACCTAATGGCTGATAATGAGCTTAAAACAAACAGGATAAGGGAGCTCAGCTCTAAGCTGGTTCAGGATGTAAACAAAGAAAAAATCAGTAATATTAGTTTTATATCAAATATATTTGAGGATATTGAAAGAAAGCAATTAGTTGACCATGCTGCCTCATTATTAAAAGAAAAAACAATTGTTTGCTTTTTGAACAAGCTTGGGGATAATGCCCAGGTAATTATTGTTGCTTCAGAAGATTCTGGTTTTAAGGCAAATGAACTTCTGAAAAACATTATGGAAAAGTTTAATGGCAAAGGAGGCGGCCGTGATAGCTTTGCAATGGGCTCATTCAAAAAAGAATTTGCTGATAAGGCATTGGATTTTGTTAGAAATATAATTAAAAGCTCTTTAAATTAAAGATCAAGTTCTTTGAATCTATTGCTTTTCTTGTATATCACTAAGCCTGCAAAAGCTATCATGAAAATAGCTATCCACTGTGAGCCTGTAAGCGAGAAAAAGACATACTTTTCATCAACATGCCTGAAAAACTCAACAACAAAGCGGAAAACTGAGTATAAAACAAGATAAGACAAGACCATGAAGCCGTTGAAGTTTTTCTTTTTGTTTAGTCTTAAAAGGATTATAAAAATTATAACTGCTGATAATGCATGATAAATTTGCGTTGGATGCCTTAAAGCATCTTTATACTGAACTGCCCATGGAATATTCATAACAACTGGATTTCCATAACAGCAGCCCTCAAAAAAGCATCCAATCCTGTTTGCAAGGTTTGCCAATGGAGCACCTAAAGCAAACAAATCTGCATATTCCCA
>CAYOHL010000062.1:0-4461 GCA_964403775.1 uncultured Methanosarcinales archaeon | reverse complement strand
CCTTGATTTTTATAATAAATACAAAAAAATGATTTCAAATAGCAACAACAGCCCTGAAATACCTAGAAAAAAGGATATTTTGGTACGTATGATTTTAGAAGGTTACGAAATTGAGAGGATTAAAACATATAATATAAAATTAGATTCTGTTATAACAATACATTTTAAGAATAGCGGTTCTTTCATTTACAGGCATATGAATCCAAAGAGCCTAGGAAAATATATGCTGGATTACTGGAAATCCCAAGGAATGAATAATGATGCAGATGAACTGATAAACACAACCTTGGTAAATAAGGGACCAGAAAAAAAACCTTTTCAGAACTACAAAAAAGAGGTTATAAAATCTTTTTATGAGTTTTTGGGTTTACCAGATAATTATAGCAATAAAAATAAAGATTAAGCCCAGTATAATAGAAACATAAGCAGTTAGCTCATCTCTTGGAAGGTTGGCTATAATCTTGGTAATATCCTTTGGCTTCTCCTTTTTAATTCCACTGGCTCCTGGATAAATTGATGGTCCAGGTCTAAATACCGGCCTTTGCCCCATTGTCTGGGGGCCTGGAACACTATGAACAGGTCTCTGGAAACCAGAACCCTGTACTGGTGCTGCTTTCTTTTTTTCAAAAATAGGTATGATTTTATTCCCTGCCTTAATCTTCATTTAACCACCTTTTTAGTAATTATTTTCTGATGTTTATAAAATTTTCTTTTTTAATTGAAAACCTTTTTATACTATGTTAATATTCTGGATAAAAAATGGCAAAAGATGTTAGCTTTAAAACCACAAAAGACATAAAGGTTTCTGACAAGATAATAGGACAGGTTGTTGGCCAGGAGGAGGCTGTCAATGTTATAAGAAAGGCTGCTGAACAGAGAAGGCATGTCCTGTTGATAGGAGAGCCAGGAACAGGGAAGTCAATGCTTGGCATGGCCCTTGCAGAGCTTTTGCCTAAAGAAAAACTTGTTGATGTTGTTTCATTCCCTAATTTAAATGATGAGAACCAGCCCTTGATAAGGGTAATGCCCGCAGGAAAGGGACGAGACTTTGTAATAAAATCAAGAATTGAGGGCACAAACCTTTTCAAAAATCAGAATATTATACTCTTTATTCTTGTTATTATCTCAATGTTTGCGCCATGGTGGGTAAGAGCGCAATACAATTCAGATATAATGTTTGCAGCATTTTTCTTGGGGGGCATGCTTTTCCTTGCATCTTTTATTATATTCATTAACCTCGGCAAAAAAATGAATTCAAAAGCAAGTGTGCCAAAGGTTATAGTTGACAACTTCAATAAAAAACAGGCCCCATTTCTAGATGCAACAGGTGCTCATGCAGGCGCCCTATTGGGCGATGTTCTGCATGACCCATTCCAATCCGGAGGACTTGGAACGCCTGCCCATGAAAGGGTTGTTGCAGGAATGATTCACAAGGCAAACATGGGTGTTCTATTTGTTGATGAGATAGCAACCCTGCAGCCAGCAACGCAGCAGGAGTTACTAACATCATTGCAGGAGGGCAAATATGCAATAACAGGTCAGAGCGAGAGAAGCGCCGGAGCAATGGTACGGACAGAGCCAGTTCCATGTAATTTTATTTTGGTTGCTGCTGGCAATCTTGAAACAGTTAAGAACATGCATCCTGCCCTAAGGTCAAGGATAAGGGGCTATGGATATGAGGTTTATATGAAAGAAACCATGAAGGATACCTCTGAAAACAGGAATAAGATAGCTATTTTTACTGCTCAAGAGATTTTGAAAGACAAGAAAATACCCCACTTCAGCATAGAGGCTGTTGATGCTATTATAGAAGAGGCGAGGAAGATGGCTAACAGGAAAGGCCATCTAACCTTAAGATTAAGGGAGCTTGGCGGTCTAATAAGAGCAGCAGGCGATTTAGCAAAAGAAGAAAACTCAGAATTTGTTATGAAAAAGCATGTTAATAATGCAAAAAAAATAGCACGCACTCTTGAACAGCAGATAGCTGACAAATACATTGAGCAGAAAAAAGAGTATGATGTTATTGTTACAAAAGGCAACAAGATAGGCAGGGTTAACGGGCTTGCTGTTATAGGCGGCTCTGAGGCCTACTCTGGCATTATCCTGCCAATTGAATCACAGGTTACACCTGGCGGCAAAGAGACAGAGATAATTGCAACTGGCCAGCTTGGAAAGATAGCAAAGGAATCAATAAAGAATGTTTCAGCTATAATCAAGAAGTATTTTGGAGAAGACATAAAAGAAAAATATGACCTTTATGTGCAATTCATGCAGACCTACGAAGGAGTAGAAGGCGACTCAGCAAGCATAGCTGTTGCAACATCAATAATCTCAGCATTTAAGGACATACCTGTAAAACAGGACTTTGCAATGACTGGCTCATTGTCTGTAAGAGGAGAGGTCCTTCCTGTTGGGGGGGTAAGCTCAAAGGTAGAGGCAGCTATTGAGGCTGGCATTAAGAATGTAATAGTACCAAAGGCCAATTTAAAGGATATAATAATTGATCCTGAAAAAACACCTAAAATTAAAATAATATCTGTTGAGACAATTAGTGATGTGTTGAAAGAGGTTCTTAACTGGAAGGGCAAGGAAGATATTCTTAAACTCATTTTAAAGAAGTAACATTTTTTAGAAAATTTTTTAAAGTTTAATTTATATTTTTGAGGTATGCTTAAAAAGATTCCAGGTAAATGTCCGGAATGCGGAAGCAAGAAAGTAAAATACAACAAGAAAACAAAAGAATTAACCTGCAATGACTGCGGACTTATAGCATTCATAGAATAACTAGAATCTAATAGTACTAATCTTGTTAAATACAGCTGTTTTGTTCTAACCAAAAATTATATAAAGAAATAAAAAAGCGTTCTGTTAAGAGGTGTCATAATGAAGATTAAACTTATAAAAAAGCCAAAAAGACCTGTGATTGTAGAAGGCTTTCCCGGCTTTGGGCTTGTTGGAACAATAGCGTGTGAATTCTTAGTGGACAATCTTAATACAGAGCTTATAGGAAAGGTCTTGCTTGAGGATGAGCCAGCAATGGTGGCAATACACAAGGGTAAGATTATAGAGCCTTTATCCATTTCCTACAACAAAAAATACAACCTCATGATAATACATTCAATAAGTGTAACGCCTGGCTCAGAATGGAAAATATCTGATATAATCATCTCCATAGCGAAAGAGCTGAATGCAAAAGAGATAGTAAGCTTGGAAAGTGTTAACTCCCCTAATATAATGGGAAAACCAAAGACATTTTATTATTCCAATGACAAGGCAAGAGAAAAAATATTCAAGAGCTTTAAATTAGACCCTCTTAAAGAAGGGATTATCATGGGCGTTAGTTCAGCCATGCTGTTAAAGGTAGATAAGATACCAATGTCCTGCATATTTGCTGAAACACACACTACTTTGCCAGACAGCAAGGCAGCTGCTGAAATAATTAAGATTTTAGATATGTACCTTAATTTAAAAGTGGACTATAAGCCCCTGCTTGAGACAGCAAAACAATTTGAAGACAAATTAAAGGGAATACTCCAGCAGACCAAACAAACAATTGAAAACAGGGAGAAAAAGGCATTGAGTTATGTTGGTTAACTTTAAATTCTGTTAGTTAGATAAAGTTGTTAGTATCCAACAATAGTTAAATATATAAATCTCCTATAATTTTTATGATTTATGGTAAGAATACATAGTTATTCTCTTAAGAAAAAAGTGTATAATCTAGGATGTGAAATCCCAGTTGAAAATCTAAAATATTTTAAGTCATATGGAAGTTTAGATAACCTGCCTATCATACACACTATAAATATTAATGGAAATGACTATCCTTTAGGCTATAAAGTAGTTACTGATGATTTAAAATCTCTTGGTTTGAGAAGAAATCCTAATATTATTGCTTACTCTATAAATGATTGGTATTGTCTTCCTAAAACTCAAATAAAAAAAGGGCCAGATGATTTTGGAGGAATTTGGGTCGCCAGAACTTTATCTAATGCAAAAACATTAAAGAGATATTATGAAAAAAATCATTTAAAACATGCAAGGGTCTTTAAGACTCTTCTGGACGAGATTTTACATTTCAATTCATATCGTATTAAGACTAATGGCATAATAATGTTGGAGGAAATAAAATAGTAAAAATAAATTTAGAAATAGATAGAGAAGATTTGGAAAGCCATGTGAAAAGAATTTGCAGGTCTAATCTAAAAAGACCTGCAAAAATATGCACACAGTGCCCTATTATCAAGCCAGTTATGGATATCATGGAGGAATATGGTTGGAAGTACAGCCCAGAAATACTAAAATATTACAAATAAAAAAAACAAATAACTACTAACTCTCACTTTTTTATTTTAAATTTGTTTTAATAGTTCTTTTGCTTCCAATCTGATTTTACTCTTCAATCTAATTTAACCCTTACCTCATTTTTTTATCTATTTTAAATTTTTATACTGTTTATTC
>CAYOHL010000061.1:0-4480 GCA_964403775.1 uncultured Methanosarcinales archaeon | reverse complement strand
TTTTTATCTTTTTCTTCACTGTTTTCAAGCTATTTTTATGCACCAGATTTTTTGCTAACACTCTAAACCATGAAAAACTCGGGAGGTTTTCCTAACCAAACTCAGGAGATGAACTAACCATTAATTCCCGGAACTATTTCATTTTCTTCGGAAAAACCCATAAAATAAACTAAACAGATAAACCAAGCATAAACCAAGCAAAAGCCATAAGGATAATAATCTCGCCCACCCAACCCAGCTGCCACTCAACAGCAATTCCTGCATGGTCTCAGCACCTGCCTTTTTGTTATTGTTCCTTACCAAAATTGCTTTTGGTTATTATGATAGTTGTGACATACAAATGTGGAATCTTGTAACTTGCTGATATTGACAAAAAGCCTTGCACAACTGCCGCAATTTAAAACAAAGCCATTAATTTCCAAAACTTACTCACTCATCCCGGAAAAATCCATAAGATAAACTAGGCAAAGCATAAAACTCAAAAGCCATCACAGCAGAAAAACGTTAACTATTTAAACTTCTTTTAGTTACATAAACAAGGTGACTTAATATGAAATATAGGGTGATAATTGAACAGGATGAAGATGAGGCTTTTGTAGCTGAATGCCTATCCTTGCCAGGGTGTATTTCACAGGGCAAAACTAGATTTGAGGCAATAAATAATATTAAGGATGCAATAAAGGGATATTTAGAGAGTCTTAAGAAACATAATGAGCCAATACCTCCATCTATAGAAGAAGAGGTTGTTGAGATTTATGCCTAAGCTTCCAATAATCTCAGGGCAAAAAATAGTTAGCATTCTAGCTAAGATAGGATATATAACAGATCACCAAACAGGCAGCCATATAATTCTCAGGCATAAGGATTCACCACATAGGAGGCTTACTATCCCTAATCACAAAGAGATTGCAAAAGGAACATTGCGGGCAATTATTAAACAAGCTGGCTTGGCAAGGGAAGAATTCTTGGAATTAGCCAAATAGAATTTTTAGAGTATAAGTAAAACAAGCTTGGTTGAACAATGCCGGCACAGAGACAGCACCAGCCAGTTTATTTCAATACACTATGCTGAAATTGTCAGATATTGATAATAAGACTTGTGACTATTGTCACTATTTAACCATTTCTCTGGAAGCCGGCATTTCAATGGCTGGTGCAGTAACTGCTGTAATCAAAAACAAAGCCATTAATTTCCAAAATTTATTCAATTATTCCGAAAAAACCAATGAAAAAATCAGGCAAAGCATAAAAAACAGCTCCATACATAAGCTTTCATGGAATACAGCAGATATAGAGTAAAAAGCCCTGTAAAGTCGTTTCGGGATTTGGAGGTATACCAAAAAACAATCCTGCTTTCAGATGAAATCACCAGTTTGCTATTTCTTAACAAAAAAGCATTTGAAAAAGATAACGATGAGATAAAATTCACAGCAGAAAAAATACCCAAACTTATAGCTGAAGCTTATGGGGATAGGTTTGATTCAAGAGAGCTTGCACATAAAAAACTCACAGAAGCATTAACACTAATCGCAGATATCATCACAAAAATTGATTTATTAAGAGAGAAATTCGCACAAGACAAAGAGGCAAAAGAAGCTCTTGATAAGTTACTGACAAAATACCAGGCTCAAAAGAGAAAAGTCCTAAACCTGAGAAGGGCATGGGATAGGCTGTTTACCAATGCTAGGGAGGGTTCAAAATCATACAAGAAGAGCTGACTAAAGAAAGTTTGCCTGAAAAAAAGGACAACTATAAATCCCTTGCATGCTGCCCATACTGCAAAGGAAAAATAGTAAAAAGGGGCGTAAGAAAGAAAAAATATGAGCAGATTCAAAGGTATTACTGTAAAAACTGCAATAAAAGCTTTACCTCAGCAATAACCAAAAACAAAACATATCCCTTAAAAGTCATAATTGATGCTCTCACTCTTTACAATAGCTTAAATCCTCTTGAAAAAATTCCTGCTGCGGTTAAGGAGAAATATGGCATAACAATAAGTTTTAGGATTATCTCTAACTGGCTTAAGGAATATGAGCAATATATCCCTTTCCTAAGAATGAGGGAATTTGCCCTGAAAAAATATTCTAAAAATGAACTGATTGAAAAATCAACACTAATTCATCAGCAGATATATCATTTCAGGTACCACAGGGCAAAAGCTGATATGATAACTGATCAGGAGTTCAGGCATTACCGCTTCAAGCCTTTGCAGCAGTTTTTAGAGCTTATTGCAGCAGAATGCCCTCATCAGATATTCCAGAATACAGCCAAAAGGTCTTCTGAATTCAAAAAGACATTTAACCTTGATCAGGTAAAAATAGTTCCCAAGAATAACGCCACTGTAAAAACAGCTAATTTTATCACTCAGGCAGTCTCAAACAACAAGTTAAGGCACGAGGCACTGCAGGAATTCATGCTTGCCAATGACACAGTTACAGTTGCTGTAGAGGTTCCTGTTCTTTTAGACAGCGATGATATAAGGCATTACAAGCACGAGCTGAACTTTGACATTCCTATTGCATTAAAAGACGAAGAGCACATCACAGGTCATATTGATTTAATACAGATAAGAAATGGCTCAATTTATATTATGGACTACAAGCCAAGTGCAAAAAAAGAAAAGCCAATAGAACAATTAACATTATATGCCCTGGCATTAAGCAGGTTAACAGGGATAAGGCTGTATCATTTCAAATGCGCATGGTTTGATGAAAACAACTATTATGAATTCTTCCCTTTGCATGTTGTATACAAGCTAAAAAAGAAAAGAAAAAGAATGCCTAGAGAACAGACAAAACTAAGTCATAAAAACCAAAACACTTAAATAGTTGATGTGCATACTAAGTGTATTTAAGATACACATGAATTTAACACTCATAAAACTAACAAAAACTGTTAAGACAATCAAAATAAGTTTGGAGGTAAAAAAATGGTTTTGGCAAGATTAAGCATGGATGAGTATACAAATAGGGTACTTAATGTAATAAAGGCAAGATTTGACCTTAAAGACAAATCTGAAGCACTGAACAGATTTGCAGAGATGTATGGTGATGATGTAGTGGAAAAAGAAGCAAATGATAATTACATTAAAAAGATACTAGAAATTGATGAAAGGCATATGAAAAAATATGGCTATAAAAAGATGAGCATAAAAGAGTTAGACAAGCTATGTGAGGCATAATAATGTTTGACTTTGATCTTTCAGATGAGCTCAAGCTAAAAATAAGAAGACTGTTAAAAAAAGACAAAAAAAAGGTAGAAATAATAAATAGAAAGATTAAGGAGATAATAAATAATGATAAATATAGTGTCAGCAGATACAAAAACCTCAAATATAACTTAAAGCAGTTTAAAAGAGTCCGTATAGATAAACATTTTGTGTTGACATTCAAAGTAGATATAGAAAAAAATTTTATTTTGTTTGTGGATTTTGCTCATCATGATAAAGTTTATTGATGATTTGGGCAACGTTTACATTAACATAAAAAACAGTTAACTATTTAAAGCTTATTATTTTCCAGTCAGCTGGTGAATAAAAATGTCAAAACAAATCTTATTAACTGGAATTATTAAAGAAGAAGATAAAGGTTACTCAGTAGTATGCCCTGAACTTAATGTGGCTAGCCAAGGTGAAACATTTGAAGAAACTATTAATAATATAAAGGAAGCTGTAGGATTATATATAGAAAGTGCAGAACAACTTGGCATTATGGATGAAGTACTAGAGCAGTTAGGCATTTCACAAGAAGATTTCAAAAAAGGGATAACAAGGTCAAGAGTAATAACTGCAAATATTCCTGTAAAAGTAGCAGTGTAAAAATGAAGTTGCCTATTGTTTCTGGAGAACAACTAATAAAACTCTTACAAAATATTAAGTATTATAAAACAATCAAGAATGAATAGGGAAGAATTTATTAGTAAGATTAAGTAGGCAATCTAGGCATCTGGACAAAGAGCCCATCTGCAAAGTTAGAGGTTGTTGGAAATATTAATGCTACAGGCAATGTTAAGCTAAGCTCAACCAGCTAAAAAGCAAACTAATAAAAGGTTAATCAATAAATATTTAAACAATTAATTAGATTAAAAATAAAGGGGTGTAAAAATGAACAAACAAATAATAGCAATAGTTGTCTTGTCAGCTTTGTTAATATCAGCCATTGGTTATATTGGTGTTAACAAATACCAGCAAAACAGGCAGCAGGAGCAGCTGTCAATCTACCAGCAGGGAATGCAGGCAGGATACGAGCAGGCAATTATTCAGCTAGTGCAGCAAGCCTTAACATGCCAGCAGGTTCCAATAAATATACAAAACCAGACAATTAACCTAATTGCAGTTGAGTGCCTGCAGGCTAAGCAAGAGTAATAACCCTCTGGCATGAAGATTACATAGTAAGTCCTTAGGATTACATAATTCTATTTATGACTATATTACCTAATAGATAGGATTACATAATAGGATAAAAAAGATTACATAATTCTA
>CAYOHL010000060.1:0-4564 GCA_964403775.1 uncultured Methanosarcinales archaeon | reverse complement strand
TTTGGGTTTTTCCAAAGCCCTCTTACGTATTTGTATAAGCTCATTTTAGCCTCCATTGGTTTGTTTTAGTTCAGGCAAGCAACTGCCCACATCCATGAAAAGCAGAAATCCCGGTTTGTTTAAAAAGCTTTCCCTTGACTTTTTTTAGAAAACTATAAATAATAAGCCGCATAAATATCATAATGGGTGGTATAAATGGATGAGACCAATCAAACAGATAAATCCAATATGATTAAGGTTATAGAAAACATTCCTGAGCACATAGCAGAGGCCGTAAAGCTTGCAAAGGATGTCAAGATAACAGAGCCAATAAAAAACATTATGGTTGCTGGAATGGGCGGCAGTGCTGTGTCAGGTGATATTTTAAAGGCATATCTTAAAGACAAGATTAATGTGGAAGTTAACAAAAATTATTTTCTGCCTGAATTAGCTGGCAAAGAAACCCTGTTGTTTATTCTATCATACTCAGGAAACACTGAAGAAACAATCTCTGCATTTAGAAGAGCCCAGAGAAAAAATATGAACATGGTTATTATAACATCCGGGGGAAAATTAGAAGAGCTTTCAAAAATAAGCAAAACACCTTGCATTATTATTCCAAGGGGATTCCAGCCAAGGGCAGCAATTGCCTATTTGTTTTTTCCAATGTTGGCTGTGCTGTATAACTCACACCTTATTGATAATCCAGTAGAAGATGTAAAAAAGACAATTAAGGCATTAAAAAACCCCCAATTCAAGGAAAGGGCGCAGGATCTTGCTGAAAAGCTTGTTGAAAAAATACCACTAATATATGCCTCAGAAAGAATGGGTGTTGTTGCATACAGGTGGAAAACACAGTTTAATGAGAATGCAAAGATTCATGCATTTTTCCATGTATTTCCTGAATTAGATCATAACGAGCTTGTTGGATATGGAAACATAAAGGCAGGATATCATGTAATAATAATAAAGGATGATGATGATTATGTTAAGGTAAAGAAGAGAATGGACATAACAAAAAGGCTTATTTCAGAGGCAGGTATTAATGTAACTGAGATGGTTATCAAGGGAGACTGCTTCCTGACAAAGCTGTTTTCAGCAGTATATCTTGGCGACCTAACATCTTACTATCTTGCATTAAAATACGGCACTGACCCAACACCTGTTGATATAATTGAAGAACTAAAAAAAGAACTTTAACTAAAAAATGCATGAGATTAAAACAATAATATTTGATTTAGACAATACACTATATCCTGAAGAGGTTGGCTTATTAAGGGAAGTAGATAGCAGAATAAGTGATTTTATTTTAAAAAAATTTAATATTAAAAAAGAAAAATCAATAAACTACAGAAAAAAACTTTTTAAAAAATATGGGACCACACTAAGGGGTTTAATGATAGAAAAAGGTGTTAATCCAGAAGAATATTTAAGATTTGTAAATAATATCAATATAGAAGATTTTTTAGAAAGAGATGAAGAACTTATAAATATCCTAAGTGGGATAGAACAGGAAAAAATAATTTTTACTAACTCCCCAAGAGAATATGCATTAAATGTTCTTAGGGTGTTGGGAGTAGAAGAATTCTTTTCAGATATAATTGATATACGTTATCTTGATTTTATTCCAAAACCAAGTGAAGAGGCATTCAAAAGGCTCTTTAAAGGAAGGATTAAGCCTAAGGAATCAATGATAGTGGATGATTATGAGCATAATCTTAAGCCTGCAAAAAAGTTTGGGATGACAACAGTTTTAGTAGGCAATGATAAAAACACCAAATACCCTCATGTTGATTATTATATAAACAAAATAATAGATATTAAAAAAATACTTTAAAGAATGGGAAAATATATTGTTGGAGTGGATCTTGGAGGCACAAACATAAGGGCCGGGTTGGTTCTTGGCAGCAAAGTGATTAAAAAAGCAGAGGTAAAGACAGAGCCAAAAAAAGGAAAAAAAATTGTTATGAAAAATCTTGTTGAGGCTATAAGCAGTGTAATTACAAAAGAAGTGGTCGTGATTGGAATAGGCTCTCCGGGACCGTTAGATTACAGAAAAGGCCTTATTGTAAGAACAGAGAATATTCCGCTTGAAAGAGTTAATTTAAAAAAAATATTAGAGAAAAAATTCAATGTTCCTGTGTTTGTTGATAATGACGCCAACTGCTTTGCTTTAGGAGAGGCAGTTTATGGTGCTGGAAAAAAGGCCGATATAGTGGTTGGATTAACCATTGGCACTGGCGTTGGCGGAGGAATAATTATTGAAAAAAAGATATTCCACGGCAGGAATAACGCTGGAGAGCTTGGCCACACAAGTATTGACTTTAATGGGATAAAATGCAACTGCGACAGCATCGGCTGCCTGGAGGAATATGTGAGTACAAGGGGGATTATGAGGCTTGCAAAAGGCCTGGATGCAAAGACCCCTTTAGAGGTTTATAACCTTGCATTGACTGGAAACAAAAAAGCAGTGAATGCATTTGAAAAAATGGGCTTTTATCTTGGCGTTGGTGTTGCAAATTTTGTAAATATATTTGACCCAAATATTGTGGTTGTTGGAGGAGGCATTTCAAATGCCTGGAAATTTTTCTCGAAGAGCATGAAAAAAACAGTCAAAGAAAGGGCATATTCAAACAAAAACCCAATAATAGTTAAGAGCAGGCTAAAGGACGCTGCTATTCTGGGCGCTGCTTTACTGGTTGAGGAATAGATGTTTGGGTTTTTTCTAAGAAATTATATTCTTTTATCATAAAAAGATGACTTTTGCAACTGCAGTCAGAGCAGCCAAATCCTGCTATTGAGCTTATTGAATTCTTTAAAACAAATCCTGCAATTCTGCATTCTTCTTTTTTATTGGACTGCTTGTAAAATATTTTTTTGATTGAAGCGTTTTTGTTTGATACTAAATAATCAATGTGCCAATATAACTTTTTATTGCTGCCCAGATGCCTTTGAATTCTTTTTTCAAGATGGTTAAGTGCAGAGCCGACATAGCAGTAAAGGCCTTTCTTAAATCTTATATTTCCAAGAGCCCCAATTTTTATTACTGAATTCTTTTTTAATTTAATAATCAAACAATATGTTCCTTTCATCTTTCAGTTAGATTCCAACAGCAAGCAGAATTAATCCTATGCCAAGGCCAAACAAGACATTAAATATTTTAACATAAAATGCGTCTTTTATGGAGTAAGACAACAACGGCAATAGGCCGTGGCCATCCTGGACAATTGAGCTTACCAACAGTACTGAAAATGGAATTATTCCTTGTGCAAACAGTAAAACAAAAATAATATGCGGGCCAGACACAGGTATTAGCCCAACCAAGGCAGCTATTAATATTAAAAGCAGTTTGTTTTGAGGCAGTATTAACTCAAGGTTAAATCGTAGCATTAAAAAGTTTATTAGCAGGATTGTAAAGAAGAGCCATAAAAACAACCTTCGCATGTGCTCTTTTATTATGTGGTTATAAACATGCTCTTTGAAGAAATGCCTTAAAAATGATTTTTCCTGGATGTCCTGCTTTTTATGAATTCTGATTTTACATGGCTTAGATATCCTTAATTTTGTTTTTTTGACAATCCTGTCAGCCAAAAAGCCGGCAATAACCCCCAGAACAAGGCAGATAAAAAAGATTAATAATGCAGTTCCAGGTATTTTTGCAAGCATAATAAATGCTTCATCGCCAGCTGTTGCAACCATGACTGCAGCCAAGGCTCCAAAGCCAACAAGGCCATGAGTATAAGATGAAACAATAAAGAATGCGCCAAAACAACCAGGTGTGACACCTAATAGAGAGGATAGTGTGTACTGCCTTAATGGTTTTTTTGTAATATTTTTGTTGATTTTATCCCTGTATTTTAGCTCAAAAAACTCAACAATAACCATCAATACAAAGACTATAAGAAGTATTTTTAGTGTTTCAAGAACTGTTTCAACTATCATCAATATAATTATAAAGTAACTTATTTAAAAAATTTGTGTTTAGAAAAATGTTTTTTAAGTTAGTTTATCTCAATGTATTGGTTATGCTTTCCAACATATAGTTTTTCATTTGTTGTATAAATAACATTCCGCCCCTCCATCATTTCCTTGTCAAACAGCAGGTTATGGCCATTGCAACAAATTACTAATGAATCCTGCTCAGAAATCTGGACCAGGATATGGATTCCATCTTTATCATCTTTTCTATTTATAATTTTTCCCTTGAACAATTCTTCTATCTTTATTTTCTTCATTTTCTTCTCCTCGTTATTTAGTTAATTTAACAGCCTCAAAATGCGCAAGCTCTATACTTATATCCTGCATTTGAACGTCTATTGAGTAATACCCTTTCTTTTCCTTGATATTCAAATTAGATTTCTGGTTTTTCTGGATTTCCCCTATTTTTTCAAGAATGTCTTTTCCATCTAAAAGCCCTGGACTAATCTCCCTAAGGGAATTATATGCCATCAAACATTTTTCTTTGTTTTCCTCACTTAAACTCCTGGCATGCTCCATATACTTTTTAGGCGGGCAACAAGTGAAATGATACATTCCTATGTCTGAAATATATTTAGGTTCTTCCATCTTACAATGAGTAATATTA
>CAYOHL010000059.1:0-4760 GCA_964403775.1 uncultured Methanosarcinales archaeon | reverse complement strand
AGGGTCGCATTCCTCCTAGCTAAAAGCTAGGTATCCTGCGACAAAATGTAATGAGAATAGCACTAATTTACCCTCGGTTTGGGAATATAGAAAACCAGCCAAATATAAAGGCAGTTGCAAACAATTATGGTCTTTTTCCTCCATTAAGCCTGGCATATGTAGCTGCTATAGCAAAAAAAGCAGGCCATGAAGTAAAGCTTATTGACGCTAATGCTCTAAATCTTTCAAAAAAAGAAATCCTTAAACAAGTTAGAGTATTCAACCCGGATATAATTGCCTTCACAATAACCACATATATGTTCTATTCT
The DNA here is from genome assembly GCA_964403775.1 of uncultured Methanosarcinales archaeon. GTDB lineage: Archaea > Nanobdellota > Nanobdellia > Woesearchaeales > CG1-02-33-12 > CG1-02-33-12. The sequence goes on along the minus strand of CAYOHL010000059.1, from coordinate 4,452 downwards.
GTTTTAGAATGGATTTATTTTCTTAAGAAAAACACTGAAGCCAAAACATTGGTGGGTGGCGCCCATATGGTCCTTTATCCTAAAGAAACAATGTCTCATAAAGAAATAGATTATGGAATCATAGGAGAAGCAGAAGAAACAGTTCCTGAATTAATATATGCCCTTGAAAAAAACAAGCCATTAGAAAATATAAAAGGTATATGCTACAGAAAAGGGAAAAATGTTATAATCACTCCAAAAAGGGGGCTTGTGAGAGACCTTGACAAAATCCCCTTTCCATTAAGAGACCAGCTCCAAAATGAAAGATATTTTTCTTTTGTTTCAAAGAAGAAGAATTTTTCTACAATGATTACAGCAAGGGGCTGCCCATTCAAATGCATATATTGTGAGCAAGGGAATAAGTTTTACAGGATGAGATCAGCAGAAAATGTGGTTGATGAGATTGAGGAATGCTATAACAACTATAAAGTAAGAGAAATAGACTTTTTTGACCCCGAGTTCACTATTAATAAAAAACACGTTATTGATATATGCAAAGAAATTGGAAGAAGAGGCATAAGGATTGCATGGTCATGCAGGTCAAGAGTAGATACAGTGGATGGTGAAATGCTTAAGGAAATGTCAAAAGCTGGCTGTTATAGGGTATATTATGGCATTGAGTCAGGTGTTCCATTTATATTAAAAACATTAAAGAAAGGCACAAACCTTGAGGCTATTAGAAAAAGTATTGCACTAACAAAAAAGAATAATATAATGACTTTTGGCTATTTTATGATTGGAAGCCCGGGAGAAACAAAAGAAACCATCAAAAAGACTGTTGGGTTTGCAAAAGAGCTTAACCTGGATTATGCCCAGTTCTCAAAACTAAGCACTTTGCCTGGAACAGATCTTTATGAAATGTTAAAACCCCAATTAGGTTATGACTACTGGCAAAAATTCATATTAAATGAAAAAAATAGGATAACCTTGCCGAGATATGGGTGCAGCCTGTCTGAAGAGGAGATTGAAGAAGAGGTTAGGAAAGCATATATGCAGTTTTATTTTAGGCCAGCCCAACTGATAAAAAAGATTTCAAGAACAACGTCATTTGATGAACTCAGAAGGGATTTTAAGGCTGCAGTTGGTATGGTTTTCTCAAGATAAAAACAAAATAATTTATATAACTTAGATTATTTAAAAAATATGTGCGGCATCTGCGGATTTCATGGTTTAAGTGACAATGGGCTTTTAAAAAGAATGAGTCATATTATGGCTTATAGGGGTCCTGATGACAGCGGTTTTTTTACAGATAATGATATTGGGCTTGCTAATCAGCGCTTAAGTATTATTGATTTAGAAACAGGGCACCAGCCAATACACAATGAGGATGAATCAATTTGGATAACATTTAATGGTGAAATCTATAATTTTAATGGATTAAGATCTGTTTTAGAAAAAAAAGGCCACAGGTTTTATTCTAATAGCGATACTGAGGTTATAGTGCATGCATATGAAGAATATGGTAATAGCTGTGTTAATCATTTTAATGGCATGTTTGCATTTGCAATATGGGACTCAAACAAAAAAAAGCTATTGTTGGCAAGAGACAGGCTTGGGATAAAGCCGTTGTACTATATGTTACATGAGGGAAAACTGATTTTTGCATCTGAGATAAAATCAATTCTGCAGTGTAAAGAGTTTAAAAAAGAGATTAACTATATAGCATTAAACAATTTTTTTACATTCAGGTATGTTCCTGGTGAAAAAACAATTCTAAAAGGCATTAACAGGTTGCTTCCGGGCCATATACTAATTTATGAAAATAAGCAGATTAAAATAAGCAAATACTGGGATTTGGATTTCTGCCCAACTAATGAAAAAATTAATTATTATGTCAATAATCTTAGAAGTTTAATTGAGGATTCTGTTAAAAAACGCTTAATATCTGATGTTCCATTAGGAATATTTTTATCAGGAGGCATTGATTCAACTGCTATTTTGTCATATGCTAACCAATTTTCAGATAAGCAGGTAAAGACTTTCAATCTAAGTTTTTGTGACTGGCCTGACAACGAGCTTAAGTACGCAAGAATTTCCTCAAACTTCTTTAATGCAAATAATGATGAAATAGCAGTAGCTCCAGACATGATTAAGCTATTGCCAAAGGTTGTTTGGCATATGGACGAGCCTGTTGCTGACCCAACAGCCATCTTAAATTATGTTTTGGCTGAAAAGGCCAGCAAGTCAGTGAAGGTAGTTTTAACTGGAGAGGGAGCAGATGAAATCTTTGCAGGCTATGAGCAGTATAAAATAATGAATCTTGCAAAAACTTATGATAAAACAGTTCCAAAATTTGTTCAAAAAAGCTTAATCCTGGGGCTTATTAAGATTCTGCCAAAAGAGACATTTTTCATGAAATTGTCAAACTATTTGTCAACTATTAACAACACTCCAAAAAGTTATGTTGAATTATTATCTATTTTTGACAAATCAGAGAAAGAATTTCTATATGCTGAGGGTTTAATAAGAAAAATAGGCAACCTAGACTCTGACTTAATATCCGTAAGTTCTTACTTTAAAAATTCTTATGATATGCTTAACAAGATGCTGCTTTCAGATATTAAGACATGGCTCCCGAACAACATGCTTATAAAATTAGACAGGATGTCAATGGCACACTCTATTGAGGCAAGAGTTCCCTTTTTAGACCACAGGATAGTAGAATTTTCATCAAAAATACCTACAAAACTGAAACTAAAAGGATTGAATGAAAAGCTTGTCTTAAAAAAATCAATGACAAAAAGGGTTCCTAAAGGGATTCTAAAAAGAAAAAAACAAAGATTCCTTGTGCCACTTGACTTCTGGTTTAAAAAAGATTTTGATTATATAACATATAATCCCTTTTTAGAGTCTGAGTTTTTAAGAAAAAACTTTAACAAAACATTTATTCTAAAATTGTTGGATTATCAGAAAAACAGCTCGCATAAAACTATTTTAAAACATAATCAATTACTAAAATTATACTACCCAAGGCAGATATGGAGTTTACTAACACTTGCTATGTGGCATAAAACCTATATTGAGAATGACTCAAAAGCTGAGTTGAAAACATATTGAAAGCAAAATTTAAGGGATACTATTAATATATGGCTAAGTATAGTTAGGACTTTTTTTTTGAGATTTTCAACGCAGCCCGTGCCATAAAAACATTTATAAATAGGTTTACAAAAAGTATAAAAAACAAATTGAAACATGAAAATTTTATTATCAGAACCACTATGCCCAAAAGGGGCGATATGGGGAAAATTTAAAAAAGGTGCGGGGTCAAATACTTTCTCTTATGGATTAGCTAGTATTGCATCCTACTGTATCAAAAATGGATTTAAAGATATAAAATTCATAGAGCCACAAATAGAAAAACTTACTCGGGAAGGTTATATAAATTTCTTAAAACAAAATAATTTTGATGTTATTGGTTTAAGTTCTTGCACAGCAACAATGGATTTTGTTATTAGCACCATTAAATTAATAAAACAAACCCTGCCAAACTCAAAAGTTATCCTTGGTGGAGTCCATGCAACCTTGTTGCCTGAAGAGACATTAAAGGGATGTAAGGATTTAGATATTGTTTGTATGGGTGAGGGCGAAATAACTTTTTTAAAGATTTTAGAAAATTGGGTTTGAGCATTTATCCTATAATCAGGATTTAATGGAACATTTTGTAAAACCCATGCTTGCTTTAGAGGAGAAATATTTGCCCCAATTTAAGCTCATATATCAAAGCGAACCAAATCCAAAAGATAACTATTCAAGCATCCTGATTTATAAAAGGAAGAATAGTTCACAGAAACCTTAATCTAATTAAATCAACAACCCCTCTAAAAAACCTTTTGGGGGAGTTGTATTTTGCTTCTCCATATTTTCTTGGATGGTGCCTTACCTTAACTTCTCCCACCTTATAGCCTTTTTTTGCTAATATCAGTGGAATAAACCTATGCATCCCTCCCTCTAATTTAAGATATGTTATTGGTTCTCTTTTATACGCCCTTAAAGTGCAGCTTGAATCATGAATCTTTGATTTAAATAAAAGCCTAACTAAAAAATTGAATATTTTAGAAGGGATTTTTTTAACAAATAAAGAATCCTTTCTCTTATACCTCCATCCACAGACCACATCATAGCCTTTGGAAAGCGTTTTCAGAAGTTTTTTTATGTCTCTTGGATCATTCTGCAAGTCACCATCCATTGTAATAATTATGTTACCGGAGGCTTTTTTAAAACCAGCACTCAGTGCTGATGATAAACCCTGATTTTGACTAAAATGTATAGCCCTTAAAGAAATATTTTTATTTTTTATCTTTTGAATGTTAAAAAACGTTTTATCAGTAGAGCCGTCATCAACAAAGATTATCTCACAAGGTTTTTTTATACTATCCAACTCGTTTTTTAGTCTGTTAAGTAATGGGAAAATAT
>CAYOHL010000058.1:0-4914 GCA_964403775.1 uncultured Methanosarcinales archaeon | reverse complement strand
TTTTCAATGGCTCAATTACACCGGCTTTCCATGCATCAATTGCCTTGCCTGAGAAAACATCAATGCCTGCCCATTTCTTGCCCTTGTCATGCATTGCCTTTAGCTCTGTCAGGATGTTTATTGAGTCAAGACCTGCATTCTCTGCAAGTGTTTTTGGAATTATTTCTATAGAATCTGCAAATGCCTGCACAGCAAGTTGCTCTCTTCCGCTTAATGAGTTTGCAAAATGCCTCAGGTTTCTTGAAAGCTCAACTTCTGCAGAGCCTGCTCCTCCAACAACCTTGCCTGTTGTCAGTGCTGCAGAAACATCGCCTATTGCATCCTCAAGTGCCCTTTTTGCCTCATCAACAACATGCTCTGTTCCCCCCCTAACGAGCATTGTGACTGCTTTTGGGTTTTTGCATTCCTCAACATAGGTCATCTGCTCATCCCCTACTTTTTTTTCCTGGACAATCCCTGCCTTGCCCAAATCAGAAGGGCTTATTTCATCAAGGTTTGTTATTATAACAGCGCCTGTTGCCCTTGCAAGCTTTTCCATGTCACTTTTCTTGACTCTTCTTGCAGCATAAATCCCTTTCTTAGCCAGGAAGTGCTGTGCAATATCATCTATCCCTTTTTGGCAGAACAATACATTTGCCCCTGATTTTGCTGTTTTCTCAACCATATTTCTTAATATTTTTTCTTCCTGGTCAATAAATGCCTGCATCTGGCTTGGGTCTGTTATCTGTATCTTTGCGTCTGTTTCTGTGCTTTTCACCTCCAGTGCTGAGTCAACCAAAAGTATTCTGGCATTTTTCACTGATTTGGGCATTCCTGAGTGGACCCTTTCCTTGTCAAGTATAATGCCCTGGACAAGCTCTGTGTCCTCTATCCCTGCGCCAACCTTTTTCTCAAGCTTTATGTTTTCAGTATCAATTATTATTTTGTCATCTTCCCTGTCCATTACCTGACTTACTGCTTTTACAGAAAGCTCTCCAAGCTTTTCCTTGGCTGTTTCAGCCCCCTTGCCTGTCATTGCTGTTATTGCTATGTTTTTTAATGAGGCTGTGTCTTTTTCAGTTATATCCTCTGCAATATTATTTAAAACAGCCTGGGCTTTTTCAGCTGCTATCCTGAAGCCCTTTGCAATAACAGTTGGATGGATGTTTTCATCAAGAAGCTTTTCAGCGTTTTTCAACAACTCTCCTACCAAAACAACTGCTGTTGTTGTTCCGTCTCCAACCTCATCCTCCTGTGTCTTTGCAACCTCAACAATCATCTTTGCTGATGGATGCTCTATGCTCATCTCCTCCAGGATTGTTACCCCGTCGTTTGTCACAACAACATCTCCCAAAGAATCAACTAGCATCTTGTCCATTCCCTTTGGGCCAAGAGTTGTCCTTACTGTTTCTGAGACCAGTTTAGCGGCCATAATGTTTGTTCTTTGCGCGTTCTTGCCAGTTGTCCTCTGAGAGCCCTCTGGCAGGATAAATATTGGCTGTATTTGCTGGTTTGTCATATTATCTACCCCCTATTAATATATCTTATTAAAAATGTAAGAAAAAGTAAATAACCAGTTCTATATAAATTTAACTGTTTTTTGGCTTTGGCTGTAAACCCCTGTTTTGGCTATAGTTTATTAATGTCTTTTTTATTTTTATTTTATGAGAATAAAGGATATTTCCAGGTGGGAGAGACCAAGGGAAAGGCTGAAGCTGCATGGCATAGAAGTTCTGAGTGATGCTGAGCTGTATTGCAGAAAAGCTGGGTGACTATATTTATGATATTTTGTGGTCATCTTTTTGTTAACTTCAACAAAATTGTCTGAATTTTTGTCTTTTATTTTAGGTATTTAATAACATAAAGAAAGGGAGCCCAGCATTCCCTTTTAGGTCATACTGGGGACTTGAATATGATTTATAATGGATGTAAGATATATAAATTTTTCTTTTCAATCAATTTAACCTAGCGTAAATAACCGGCTTTTTGTTGATAGATTTATTAAAGATTATCTCTGTTTTTTGGTTATACATCATCTGGGTTCCAAACTTTATGTGATAATCAATATTGTTTTTTTCACAAAATTCAATAACCTTATTTGCACATTTTTCGTAAAACAATTCGTTATCTTTGAATTTTGAGCTTACCACATTGTAATTTAATTTCCCAAATATAATCCTGTCTACAAATTTAACGCTTTCCAACAATTTCAGCAAATTTTGGTTTTTGTCAAGGTTGGGGGTTGGGTATGGTTCTATGCTTACCCATGTTTTTAAGCCATTTTCATGCAGGTTCTTAAGGGCTTTAATCCTGCTTAGATAAGGAGCGCTGTAAGGCTCAAAATCCTCTTTAAATTTGTTGTTAAGGGATACTAGGGTTATGCCATACTCATTAGCAATCCCATACTTTTCTTTGTTAGCGAGAATTCCTGGATAGATTCCCTTGGTTAAGACAGTGCATCTTATGTTGTTTTTGTTTAGCTTTTCTATAATTTTAAGCGTCATGTCTTGAACTTGGCTTTGCTTGTACATGAATGGATCGGTCATAAAGCACAAGTGAACAAATTTTATCTGGTCCTTGTATTTTGGTATTTCCTTATCCAATAATTCCAGGGCATTTGAAACTAGTTTTGGCTTAATCCAGTCAGAGCAGGTTTTTATCTTGCCGAATCTTTTTGCCATCTGCATGGCATAACATGGAAATCTGCAGCCATGAGAGCAGCCCTCAACATGGTTTAAACAGAAATCAGCATACTCAACCCCGCTCTTATACAAAAGACTCTTCCTCTTTATCTTTAACATAACCAACCTCTTTTTTGAATTTTAAATTAATAGAATTATGTTTATAATCCCTATGTGAACATCTGTCTAGTGTCCAATGACATCAATTATTCTTAAGTTCTGAAATAATTCCGAGAATTCTTAGTTAAAGTTTATTAATCAATTAGTTGAAAATATTCTTACAGTGAAGCTAAAAGAATCCCAGAGAGTTGAGCTAAAAGAGTCATTGTCCCAGCTAGATGATGCTTTGAAGTCTGTATGCGCATTCCTTAACCATAAAGGAGGCATTGTTTATTTTGGTGTGAATGATAAAGGAATAATCATTGGATTGGATGTTTCTGACAAAACTTTAAGAAAAATATCCCAGCAGATTATTTCAAGAATAAAGCCAGAGATTGCTCCGGAAATAAAAGAAGCAGAAGAGATGGGCAAATCAATAATACAAGTGAAAGTTCCTGAAGGAAGCAATAAGCCTTATTTTCTAAATGGAATAGCCTATAAGAAGATAGGGACTGAAAAGAGGGCTATCCCACCAGATGAGCTAAAGAGAATTATTCTTGAACAAAAACAAATTAGGTGGGATGAAGAGCTATGTAAAGAAGCAAGATTAGAGGACATCAACTGGAATTTTGTTAAAGATTTTTTTATTAAAAAATATGAATCAGTAAATAAAACAAATATTAGTTCAAACCCAAAAAGTTTGCTAGAAAGCCTAGATTGCATAAAAAATAACAAACCTACGAATGCAGGTATTTTATTGTTTGGTAAAAATCCTCAGAGATTTTTTCCTAATTCCTATATAGCTATAGTTAGATATAAAAGTAAAGAAATTGGAACAAAAAGGCTTGATTATAAAGAATTTAATGACAACCTATTTGAACAAATTGATAAAGCTGATGAGTATATTAAAGAACACATTGCGATTATGTCAAAATTAATTCCTGGCAAGATAGAAAGAGAGGATATTCCCGAGTATCCTTTTTTTGTCATAAGAGAATTAATTGTTAATACTGTAGCTCATAGAAGCTATGAGGAGCAAAGATCTAAAATTATTATTAGTATGTTTGATGATAAGATAAAATATTATAATCCAGGGGGTTTGCCAGAAGGGATTACACCAAAGAATATAGTTAAAAAACAAAAGTCTGTTAATCCTATTATTGCTAGGGTGTTAAGTAAAGTTAGGTACATAGAAGAATTAGGAGAGGGATGGGATAGGATAGTTAATGAGTTTAAAAAATATCCTTTCCAGCCAAGGAGAATTATAATAAAGGATTTTAAGGATGCTGTTTTAGTTACTGTATATAAAACTGTTCTTGATGTTCTTGTCAGATTTAAATCAATTCTGAATAATAGACAAATCAAGGTACTGGATTATTTAAAATCCAAAGAGATAATAACTACATCAGAATATTCAGAGATGTTTGGTGTAACAGACAGGCAAGCAAGAGTTGACTTAGCAAAACTTATTTCTTTAAATCTAATTAAAAGAGAAGGTAAAGCAAGGCTAATAAGATATAGGTTGTATCCGGAAGTATCCGGAAGTATCCGGAAAACAAGTGAGAAATAATTAAAGTTTTATGGAGAAAGCTATGAGAATTTGTGATATTTCAAAAGAGAACAGACCAAGGGAAAGATTAAAGCTGCATGGTGTTGATGTTCTTAGTGATGCTGAGCTGTTGGCCGTATTGCTGCAAAAGGGAACTAAAGATGAGAATGTTGTTGATATGGCCAACAGGCTCATTTCAAGGTATTCTTTTGAGGGCCTTTGTGAGTGCTCTCTTTCTGAGCTAAAGGAGATTAAAGGCATAGGCGATGCAAAGGCCATGCAGATTTTGGCCCTGTTTGAGTTAAGCAAGAGAATTAAGTCTGGCCGGATAGCTGAGAAGGTTGTGAACAGTTCTGAGGATATTGCCAATTATTATATGGAAAGAATGAGTGGCCTTAAGAGAGAGCATCTGATAGCTGTTTTCCTTGATTCCAAGAATAAGATTATCAATGACAAGATTATCTCAATAGGCACTTTGAATAGCTCTTTGGTCCACCCAAGGGAAGTGTTTAAGGAGGCCATTAAGTGCTCGGCCAATGCAATCATTCTAGTGCATAACCATCCCAGCGGTGATTCAAATCCATCAAAAGCAGATGAGTATATAAC
>CAYOHL010000057.1:0-5028 GCA_964403775.1 uncultured Methanosarcinales archaeon | reverse complement strand
ATTTTAACATTCCTTCCTCCTTATACCAACTAACAGTTCTTTTTACTCCCTCATCAAGAGTCATTTTAGGGTTATAATCTAATTCCTTCATTACCTTTGAAATATCAAAAGAATGGTTCATTGTTAAATTTTTTATCCTGTCCTTTGATAAAAGCTGTGGAATCCCAAAGATACTTAATACCTTAAAAAGAAAAGCGCCGATGTAAGCAACAAAAACGGGAAGATGTATCGAGGTCTTGACATTTTCATTTCTTGCTATTGTTTTAACAAATTCATTCATTGAGTATGGTTTCTTGTCTGAAATAATGTATGTCTGTTTAACTGCATTTTTGTTCTCTCCCGCTTTAATAATCCCCTCAATGAGATTACCAACATAAACAAGGCTCATTAAATTCTTTCCATCACCCATTATGAAGAACAATCCTCTCTGGATAAGCCTGAACATTCTTAACTTGTTTTTTGTTTCTCCGGGTCCGTAAACCATCGTAGGCCTTATTATTACCCATTTTAATTTTGATTTTTTAACAACTATTTCAGAAAGATATTTTGTCTTGTCATAGTCTGTTGCGGGATTGCATTCTGCCTTCTCGTCAGCCATATATCCCACTGGGCCCATCGCGGCAACACTGCTCACTAAGACAAACCTCTTAACTTTACTCTCTTCACATGCCATAACAAGATTTTCTGTTCCCTTTACATTTACATTATAAAGCTGCTTGTAGGTTACCCCCGGACTACCAAGCATTGCAGCAAGATGATAAACAATTTCTATGTCTTCAGTTGCTTTTCTCAGGGAATCAATATCATCTAAATTGCCAAAAGCAAATTCAAGATTCATTTTTTTAAGCTTGTTTATGTTACTTTTTCTTCTGGTAAGGATTCTTACTTTTTTTCCATTTGCCAAAAGTGCATTAATTAAGTGAGAGCCTATAAATCCAGTTCCGCCTGTAACAAGGATAGTCATTTTAGAACAGTTCCATACAATTTAATTGTTTTTTTGGCAATACCTTCCCATGAAAAATCTTTGCATAACTCTTTTGAGTCTTTGGAAAGCTCTTTGGCTAGTTTTTTATCTTTAAGGATTTTTATCATCTGCTCGGCAATGCCTTTTATATCATTTACTTCTAAAACACACTCTTTATTCTTAACAAGGTCAGGAAGTGCTCCTACATTGGTCACAACCAGTGGCTTGTTAAATGCAAGAGCTATGTTGCCTGGCCCGCTCTGGGCCTCAAACTCTTTATATGGCAGTGCAACAAGGTCGCATGATTGGAAATAAACTTTAACATCTGACATTGGGACATAATCCAAAAATGTTATTATATCATTTTTTAGGCTGTATTTTTCAATTAACTTCTCATTATCTCTCCAATCAATCCAGCATTTCCCTGCTATAACTAACAATGCATCAGGCAGCTCTTTTTTAACCCTTGAGAAGGCATTTATCAAAATATTAACGCCTTTATACTCCCTAATATTTCCAAAGCACAAAACAACAGGGATATTTGGTTTTATCTTTAGCTTTTTTCTTGCTCCTGTTTTAGATATTTCACTGTTTTTATAAAAGTTGTAAATTCCATGCGGGATTTTTACTATTTTGTTGTCTGGTATATGAAAAATATCCTTCATCTGCTCTATATTTTTTTCAGAATGAACAATGAGTATATCGGGAAAGCTAAAAATTATCTTTGTAATAATTTTGTCCAATAAGCTGCTTTCATGGCCGATAATGTTATGGATAGTCAGAATAATTTTTTTTCTTTTTAGTTTTAAAAATAAAAAAATTACAAAGTATATTGGTGCTAGAACACTTGTCCACCATTGAATATGAACCACTTTGCTTTTTGCAGATAAGCCTGCCCAAGCCCATGTGAGCGGATTATAGTAGGTTATTAAACTTCTTATTTTCAGATTTTTGTTTTCTTCAATCTTAAAGTTCTTATCATTATCCTTTGTCCCACCAGGATATAGGAATTCAGGATAAATTTTTTTGAAAGAAATGAAATCAACCTCGATATGTTTAGATAAAGCCTGGCTCAATTCAATACAATAATCACTCACGCCTTTTATTGGCGGAAGTGTTCCAATCATGCTAATCCTGGTTTGCTTATCTTTAAGAATTAACTTAACTGCCTCATAAAGGTTTTTTACAGTAAAATCAGGGATTATGTTATATTTTTTATCCTTTCCAGCATAACCAGTTTTGACTAGTATTGTTTTACACCAAGCATTTTCTCCTGTTTTTATGTCTGAGGTCTGGTCTCCAACAAGAAAGGAGTTTTTTATATCTATATCAAATTCTTTTTCTGCTTTTTTCAGCATTCCTATTTTTGGCTTTCTGCAGATGCAGTCAGTATTGTATTCAGCTATTTCTGCATTCGGATGATGGGGGCAATAATAAACTTTGTCTACTCTAATTCCCTTATCCTTAAGAGTATTTAACATCCAGGAATTTAGTTTATGAAAATCTTCCTCACTATAAAAGCCATGGGCAATCCCTGCCTGGTTTGTTATTATTATAATCTTGTAATCTGTTTTTGATAGCAGGTTTAGTGCGTCTACTGCTTTATCAATAAATTCAAAATCCTTTATTTTATGAAGATGATGTGTATCTTTGCAAATGACTCCATCTCTGTCCAAAAATACTGCTTTGTTCATTTCCCAAACAATTCATTTTCAATAATTCCACACACAATATGCCCAATTAGTATATGAGCTTCTTGGATTCTTTGGGTTGTGTTTGAAGGAACATTTATCAACAAATCTACAATATCTTTCATTTTGCCGCCTGTTACTCCAGTCATGCCAACTGTTTTTACTCCTTTTTCCTTGGCTTTTAGAAGCCCATTTAAAATATTCACTGAATTGCCGCTTGTACTAATGCCAACAACAATATCTTTCTCGTTTACTAATGATTCTATCTGCCTTGAAAAAACATTGTCATAATTTGAATCATTTGCGATTGCTGTCATAACAGATGTGTTAACTGTTAATGCCAATGCATCAAGCATAGGTCTGTCAATATTAAGTTTGTTAACTAACTCAGCAACTAAATGCTGTGCATCTGCTGCACTTCCTCCATTTCCAAAAATTATTATTCTTCCATTATTGTTATAAGCATTAACACCCATCTCGGCAAATTTCTTTATCTTTGGGATTAGTTCTTTCAGAACCCTTTGTTTTACTGCTATGCTTTCTATTATTTCATCTTGTATGATTTTTTTCATTTTCATTAACCTCCCATGATTGCAATCCTTTATAATCAAAGCTAAAGGGGACAATTTTAATTCCTGCTTGGGCAAGCTTATGAGCAACTATATGCTCGGTGTTTGGCTTGCAGTAAAGAATCATATGACCGCCACCTCCAGCACCGCTAATCTTGCCCCCAATTGCTCCATTTTCTCTTGCCAGGTTGTATAGTTTATCAATATAAGGATTAGTTATCATGCTGCTGAACTTCTTTTTTGCAACCCATGACTCGTGTAATAGCTCACCAAAATAGGTTAAGTCCCCTCTTGTCAGAGCATATTTTGTTTCTATTGCCAGTTCCTTTGCTTTATCTAACCCAGATATAACATCCTTATTATGTTTTTTGTAAGACTCTGCTTGGTCTTTGATAATGTCACCTGATGCTTTTCTTGCTCCAATATGTATAAGGATTAAATTTTTTTCCAGCTCATTAACATAATCCTGTTTTATTCTTAATGGGTTAACTCTTATAAAATCGTTTCCCTTAAATTCAATGTAATTCAGTCCACCAAAAACAGAAGCATACTGATCTTGTCTTCCCCCTAAATTGTTCAGCTCTTTTCTCTCAAGATTAAAGGCAAGCTCAGCAATTTCATAATCAGTAATCTTCTTGTCTCTTTTCAGATGATTAAACAAGCCAATCATGGAAACAAATGCTGATGCAGAAGAACCTAAGCCGCTTCTTGGAGGTACATCGCTTCTCAAAAAGAGATTTATTCCCTTATTGGTATTATGCATGTGTTTAATAACTGCCTTGATTAAGTCTAAATCTCCATTATATGTAATATCTTTAACACTTTTAAATCTTAATATCTTTGAGTAATTGCTTGAATTTATACAAATTCCTGGTTTATTGATTAATTCAAGTGTTCCCCACGCATATCTATTTATGGCTACATTGACTACACATCCACCTCTTTCTTCGCAGTATGGTGAAACATCGGTGCCTCCCCCAGCAAAGCTTATTCTTACAGGTGCTTTAGTTCTTATTATCATTTTTCTCACTAAATAGCTCTTTAAAATCTTCTTGTGCTTTCATATAAGACTCCTTGGTTCCTATGTCAATAAAGTAATTATTAACCACAAAACCATAAACATTTCCTTGTTTTATTAATTTTGGAAATATTTCTTTCTCCAATGATGCATTAACTGAGCTAGGTATTGCTTTTAATACCCCTTTTTCAATTATATAAACGCCCCCATTTATAAGTTTTCCTTTTGGATTAGCTGTTTTTTCATCAAAACTTAATATTTTGCCTTCTTTGCCAATATCAACAAGACCATACCTTCCTGGATCTTTTATTTCCAATAATGCAATTGTGAGTTGTGCCTTAGTTGCTTTATGAAAGTTTATGAGCTGGTTATATTCAAGCTGAAGATAGCTATCACCATTTAACACAATAAAGGTGTTATTAATGTATTTCTCTGCATTTTTTACCGCCCCTGCAGTTCCAAGAGGAGTTTTTTCAACAGAATATTTTATCTTTACACCAAATTTTGAACCATCACCAAAATATTCTTGTATTTTATCTGAAAGATAACAGGTGCACAGGATAATATCTTTTATCCCTGCCTTCTTAAGCTCTTCTATATGGTATTGCAGGAATGGCTTACCATTTACTGGAACCATTGGCTTAGGTATATTGTTTGTGATAGGCCTCAGCCTCTCACCTATACCCCCAGCTAAGATTAATGCAATCATAATAAATATCAAAACTAAAACCTTATATAAAATTATTGGTTTTAAAACACCAAAACATTTAATAACTATCTGTTTTT
>CAYOHL010000056.1:0-5064 GCA_964403775.1 uncultured Methanosarcinales archaeon | reverse complement strand
AAATGCTCATCCTCATACTAAAGTATGAGGTTTTCGCAAGCATTTCTGTGCATAAGAATCTGAGCCTTTGATTTTTTTTCCAGGGTAGCTTAGGATATCCTCCATACCAAATATTGTGTATGTCCTTTCTTTTACCAAAGCAATTAAAGAATTATCCTTTTCCATGAACCTTATTTCCGGCCTGAAAACATTAGATGCAATGTATTCAAGGTTTTTTTGTTTAGAAGGAAAATATTCACAAAAAGGGTTGATAATCTTCTTCATATTTTTACCATTTTATAGAAGTAATATAAATAGATTTAGCAAATCAAAAGATTATAAAAGAAAACTAATTTTGGAGAATAATTATTCCTATACAGCAGGCGCAAAGCCAGTCATTATTGTGCCTGCAACAAAGTTAAATAATAAAGTAACGATGAGGGCAACAAAAACATAAAGAATAGTGCTTTTTATCATGTTCTGGCCTATAAGATACTGCTCATTAAGCCTGTCAGAGCCGTTTTCAACCCCGTTTGCAAGTATTGTCATTGTATAGATTATTTCAACCATGTATATCCCAACAATTATCTGGAAAAAGTAGGTTGGCATTCCATCGCCAAACATTCCAACCATTCCTCCTACCCCTGCTGCTCCTACTGCTCCAGACTCAGACTGCATTGCCTGCATCTGGGTTCCAAGCTTTCCGAGTATTGTTGTAACCATGGATGCTATTCCAACAACAACCCCTGCTATTGCAGGCGCAATAAAGGATATCTGTGATTTCATTGATGAAATAACATCTGCAAGCAAATCCCTTAGCCTTTCATTAACCCTATGAATCTCTTTTATATAGCGTGAAACATTTACAAGTGCCTGGGCTGCAATTAAAGGCCCCTTCTTAATGCTCTGCAGCAGGACTTTCATTGAACTCTGGATGATGTTTGATGGAAAATACAGTATTGCCCCTGACTTTTTGTTGAATATGGCTTCTTTGACACTCATGCCAAGCTTGCTTATGTTCATGCTGACAATCCTGAAAAAATTTCCAGATGTTGTGCCTCTCATAACCTCTGCCACCCTGCTAAAGGCAATCTCAGCAGGAAGTCCATCGCCAAGCCTGTTTCCAAGCTGAAATAGCGCTGATGCAAATTCATTCTCTAGCTTTTTTGTATTTTCCCTGATTTCAATGAGGTTTTTTGACCTAAGGCTGTAATAGATTCCAATGCTGAGGCCAAAGGCCAGGGTTATAAAAAAGCTGAGAACAGCTGCCCCTAGACCAAATGGGCCGACTGTTTTCCCAACCATTAGGCCCTCTTTTGCAACACTTGTATGATAGTCAAGAAAATAAAAACCACCAATTGGCTTTGGTTCAACAAAGCCAGGGATATGGGGCAGGATTACTGGCAGCAATCCAATAATAAAAAATATTATTCCAATAAATATGCTCAAAAAAACAGGGTTTACCCTCAGCTCTAATGACCCTGCCTTGAGAACAATGTTTTTGTATTTTTTTAGTTCTGGATTGGCCTGCGAGATGTCTGTCTCACCATAGCCAGTGGGCCTCTTTGACAGGATTATCTTGCCCATGTAATAAACAGCTATTGGCAGTGTTATATTGTAAATAAGCGCAATATGATACCATTTAATTACCTCCATAAAACTAACAATCAGTGGCAATATTACCAGGCCCAGGAGAGGCATTATTATTCCCAGCATATGCAGCGTTTGTATTGGCGACTGCAGATTATGTGCATAATGCAGCATCTTTTCATAAGTGCCCTCAAGCATGACATCAAGAGCGCGGTCAACAAGAGCTAGCCTGCGGTCCTCAGACGGCTCGTAGAGTGATGACTCAATTAGGTGGAATGATTCGATAAACTCTATGTTCCATTTTCTCCATGTTTCAAGATAGTTGTCTAATGACTCTTTTACAGACTCGTATTTTTCTGTTTCAACGTCCCACAAAATCTTTTTAAGGTCTAAAGATAGCGGAGGGGCAACATGCTCTGCAGCAAATGCTATAGCCCCCTCAAGGTTTGAGGTATGCCTCATAAAAGTAACAACATAGAATATGCACTGCACCATCTGGTTGCTTGCCTTCAGACGCCAGCTGTTTGCCATGAATTCAGGCAGCTTTCTGAACATAACCATCAGGATAAGCCCGATCAGCACAAAATAGCCTATAAAAAAGAATGATTTGAATGCCAAAAAACTAAGAATGCTTCCAAAGATTATAATCATCAAGGGAATAAGTATTGCAAAGCTTTCTGTTCCAGCCGGGCTTGCATCCAGATGGCAGATATTAATTGACTCACTTATTAAATCTGCGGTTTTTTCATCTGGTTTAATTTTTATTGTCTTTTCGCTTAGATTGCACAGCTTTTCATAAATAGAGAGCTCATTTGGCAGAAAGTCTTTTTTAAATTCAACATACTCCCTAGAGGTTATCTCCTTTCTTGTCTCCTCTATTGGGATTTTAAGCTCTTCATTCAGTTTTTCCCTGTATTTTGACAAAATCTTTCTAAGGTCTTGGTCTTCTCTCATAAGAACCACAAAATTATTTGGCTGTTTTTTTCCTGAGCTCCTTTTTGAGCCATTGCTCCCACTCAGACAATATCCTCTTGCTGTCCAAAGAGCCAATATCCTCCTCTATTCTTGCTGATATGTTGTGGAACTGGTCATTTGCATTGATAACAAATTCTGCTTCTAAGAGTTCTGGTCTTTTTGACTTCAGTGAATAATCAAGCAGCATCTTCTTAATATTGGCTCTTAGCATTATATTGTCCCAAACAGCGTCCCAGTCAGAGGCCCATTCCTTTACATTTCCGGCAATTGCCTTGAGAACATCTGAGTCCCCGTTTATTATATCCCTGCTTGGCTCAAGCATGTCTGTTTTGGGGTCATATTTCATAAGGTCTGAAAAGCCAGCTTCTAATAAGGGGTCATTTTCCCAGTGCTTTCTCACCTCTGTTATTTGCGTGACCCTTCTCCATTTATGCAGGCCATCAGGGCTTTTTATTGGATTTGCAACTATTATAAGGTCTGTTGCCTTGAAAGATGTTCTCGGAACTCTAAGGTCATTGACAACCCTGTCATAAACACCATATGGAGAGTCACCATGTATGGTTCCTGCAACAACATTTGCCAAAGCACCAACCCTCATAGCCTCATAAAGAGCAAGGGCCTCTACGCTTCTTACCTCTCCAACTATCAGGCATGAATCACCCATTCTCAGGGTTGTTCTTATTCCCTCGTCAGCAGCAACCTCTGTTGTGCCCTTAGTCATGGCAGCTGCCACCTTCATTGACTGTATGTTATAGCCAAGTTTTCTTAAAGAATCTACCGGAAGCTCTAATGTGTCCTCTATTGTAATAACGCGGTATTTCCTCATAATCTCTGTCATCATGGCCCCAAGAAGGCTTGTCTTTCCAGCAGACCTTGTTCCTGCAACAAGCACTGTTCTTGAGCCGTCAACAATAAAACTTATCAGGCCGGCTGCAAGCGGGGACAGCATGCGGTTCTTTACAAATAAGGGCAGTGTCCATGGCTTGTCCCTATGCCTTCTAAATGCATATGCTAACCCAGTTGGATTCAATGGAGCAGAGATGACAGCAACCCTTGCCCTTGCATTTGGTATTATCAGCTCTGTATCAAGTATTGGATTTGCCTCATCTAATGGTCTTCCAGACAGCATCCTTAATTTTGATGCCCATGACTCTGACTCTGTTCTTGTGGGAATAACATTAGTTATGCATTCGCCGAAATCCTGGTGGACAATAAACATTGGTGTCTGGCCCATTGGGCTGTTGATCGTTACATCCTGAACCCTTTCATCCTGAAGCAGGACCTCTATCAACCCAAAACCAACAGTGTATCTAACCAAGATGTTGGTGAGTTCTTCTATATCCTCTGATTTTATGTTAATATTGCTGTGCTCTGCAAGGTCTTCAAGAAGATCATGTCCGATGTTATAAAATACCTGCCTCATACGCTCTGGATTAACAAACTCTGACTGTTTTGGCTTGTATTCTGATATTATTTTTCTTGCCTGGTCAAGAAGGTCATATTTTTCCTCAGATATCTTAAACTCGGGCGGCAGAATATGATAGAGATATTGTATTGTGCCGGGAATCTTAAAGACAGTCACCTCATTCTCGCCTATCATATAGCTAGCAAGCTCTTCTCCCTCTGGAGGATAGGCAGCCATTAGCTTTGTAAACATAAAATCAGGTTTGATTGATGGGCTGAAGACCTGCCTGTAAATAGTTCTGTCTCCTAATCTAAAGCCTGCAAGATAGGGCTTGGCAATGGCTATCAGCTTTGTTTCATCTAACAAGCCAAGGATATATTTAAGCAGGGAAATAAACTTTTTTTCACAATGAATGCATTCCTCATTAGAGGTTTTATCAAGCTTTATCCTCTCTCTTCTCAAAAGTCTTTTTAGCTCAACATATGCCCCTAATGGGTCGCTTTTAAAGAGATTAAAGATTATGTCCTGCATCTGAGTGAATCTTGTGTCAGAGCATTTCACACAGCCAGAGTCTGAGCCAAGGCTGTGGTATTCAAACAGCTTCTTTTGCTTTGCAAGCTTTTTGTAGACCTTTGCTATCTCTACAAGAATTTGTGTTTGGTCAAAGTCATACTCATAATCCCTTTTCTGGGAGAAAACTATTTTAGTAACATTTCCTGCCTCAACCAGCTTGATTATTGTCATGGACATGCACTGCGGATTATCCTCTAGCGAGGGCAGCAATGAGCATTTTTCGCAATTTATTTTAAGGGTGGCTTCGTCTCCCTCTCTTATTACATCATAAGAGCAAAGCTTTTTTCCATTGAATAAGGGCATTTTATCTGTTTTTTTCCTCCTTTTTTTTCAGAAACTGCAGTGCTATCTCAATAAGGTGCGACTTATTCCTGTATTTAATATTGTCCCTAAGCTCTGAATTAACCCATTCAGCTAACTTCCTGTCTATTGTTGCGCTTATGGACTGCTTCATTTTTAAAATATATTTTATATTTTTTTTAATATATTATATATTTTATAACATAACTTGTATTTAAAACTTTTGATGATTTTTGTACTAC
>CAYOHL010000055.1:0-5095 GCA_964403775.1 uncultured Methanosarcinales archaeon | reverse complement strand
ATAATAATTGATTAGTTCTTTTTTGAAAACAAAAAATTTAAATAACTATACATAATTCTATGTATGATGGAAAACCGGACAACAATACAGGTTTCTGATGAACTAAGGAAAAAGCTAAGGGTTCTGGCCTCTAAAAGAGACATATCCTACCAAAAGCTTCTCTCTGACATGATTTCTGTCTTTGAAGAACTTGAAAAAGATAAAACAATTATATCAATCCCAACAAAACTCTCTGAAACTGTAAAGGAAACAATAAAACAAACAGACTTCAGGTCAATAAGCGAATATGTAACCTTTATCATGAGGCTCATTCTTTATGAGAATGCAGAAACATCAAAACAAGATATAAAACACATTAAAAAAAAGCTGAAATCGCTTGGATATCTTTAAAATGGACTATTTAGATGAACTTGAAAGCAGGAGCATCTACATAATAAGGGAAGCATACAAGCAGTTCCATGACATTGCAATGCTGTGGTCAATAGGGAAAGACTCCTCAACCTTATTGTGGCTGTGCAGAAAAGCCTTTTTTGGAAAAATTCCTTTTCCTGTTGTGCATATTGACACCAGCTATAAATTCAAAAAAATGATAGAATGGAGAGACAGATATGCAAAAAAATGGAGTCTTAACCTTATTGTCGGAAGAAATGAAGAGGCAATAAACTCAGGAATGGGCCCCAAAAGCAAGCTTGCGTGCTGTACTGCATTAAAGACAGAGGCATTAAAGCAGACAATAGAAAAATACAAATTCAAGGCACTATTATTAGGAATAAGAAGAGATGAGCACGAAATAAGGTCAAAAGAGCGCTATTTCTCGCCAAGAAACCAGGAATTTAAGTGGAATTATAAAGACCAGCCGCCAGAGCTTTGGGACCAGTTCAAGTCAAAGCAGTCAGATGAAGAGCACATAAGGATTCATCCATTACTGCACTGGAGAGAGGTAGATATCTGGGAATATATCAAAAGAGAAAACATCCCAATAACTGATTTATACTTTGCAAAAAACGGAAAGCGATACAGAAGCATTGGATGCGAGTGCTGCTGCAGCCCAATTCAATCAGATGCAGATGACATTGACAAAATAATCCATGAGCTTAAGACAACAAACACATCAGAAAGGGCGGGAAGAGCTCAGGACAAAGAATCTGCATATATGATGCAAAAGCTGAGAAGCCTGGGTTATATGTAAGATGGTATTTGAGCTGGCTTTTGGAATTGGAATAACAATAATAATTGCGGCCTTTTTTTGCGAGTACATTGACTCAACTTTGGGTATGGGCTACGGGACAATATTAACGCCTTTGCTTTTAATTATGGGATTTAACCCTCTGCAGGTTGTTCCTTCTGTTCTGCTTTCAGAGCTGATGACAGGGTTGTTGGCCGGCTTTACCCACCATAAGGCAGGAAATGTTAATTTTAAGCCAAAGTCAACAAACATATTTTTCATAATGAAAAAATTAAAAGAGCTTGGTTATGTGGAAAGCTTCAAGAGGGGAATTCCATTGCATTTAAAGGTTGCATTATTACTTGCATTATGCGGCATCATAGGGACAATAGCAGCTGTTTTTATAGCTGTGAACATACCAAGCTTATGGCTCAAGCTTTACATCGGATTTTTAGTTTTAATAATCGGCTGCATGATCCTTTTCACAATAAATAAAAAATATGCTTTTAGCTGGAAAAAGATAACTGGCCTTGGATTGATAGCATCCTTCAACAAGGGAATATCAGGAGGGGGATATGGCCCTGTTGTTACAGGAGGCCAGCTTCTTGCAGGAGTGAAAGGAAGGAGCGCAGTAGGAATTACATCTTTAGCTGAAGGGCTTACCTGCATGGTCGGTGTAATAACTTATTTATTAACCAAATCAATAATTGACTGGACATTAGCTCCTTATCTTATCATAGGGGGAGTTTTGTCAGTTCCTTTGTCAGCGATTACTGTAAAGAGAGTTAAAACAAAAAAACTAAAGTTAATAATAGGCTTGGCAACTATTGCATTGGGTGCGTTTACGATAATAAAAACAATAACCAGTTAAAATGGAAAAAGGAAACATGAACATAGTTTTTGTGGGTCATGTGGACCATGGAAAGTCAACACTAATCGGAAGATTGCTTTACGACACAAAAAGCATCCCTGAAGACAAAATAGAGGAAGTGAGGAAGACGTGCGAGATGCTTGGAAAAGAGATGGAATTCGGCTTTATGGTTGACTATTTACAGGAGGAAAGAGAGCAGGGCATTACAATCGACACATGCCAGATTTTTTTTAAGACAGAAAAAAGGAATTATGTTATTATTGACGCACCTGGCCATGTGGAGTTTATAAAAAACATGATAACAGGCGCATCCCAGGCACAGGCAGCAATACTGGTAATTGATGCAAAAGAGGGCGTTAAGGAACAGACAAAAAGGCATGCGTACATCCTCGGGATGCTTGGAATGAAAAAGGTTATAGTCTTAATAAACAAGATGGACTTGGTTGATTACAAAGAAGAAAGATTTCAGGAACTAAAAAAAGAAATAACAGAATTTCTTAAAAAAATAAATGTTGAGCCTTCTTACATAATCCCTATAGTAGCAAAGGATGGAGATAACATGGCAAATAAATCAGAAAAAATGGGTTGGTATAAAGGAAAAACCTTTCTAAACTGCCTTGACTCGTTTAATCTCCCTGAAGAAAAGGAAAACAGGTCATTGAGGTTTCCTGTTCAGGATGTTTACAAAATTGATGGCAAAAGGATAGTTGCGGGAAGAATAGAGTCTGGGACAATAAAGCAGGGTGATGAAATAGTTGTTCTGCCTGAAAAAACAAAAACAAGGGTTAAGTCAGTTGAAAAATTTCTTGAAAATCCAGAAAAAGCAGAAACAGGTGAAAGCATAGGAATAACAACAGAAGACCCATTGTTTGTTGAAAGGGGCAACGTAATATGCCATCCAGGCAATCTCCCAGAAACCGCAAGCAGCATAAAGGCAAATGTTTTCTGGATGTCTAAAGAAGACTTTAACATAGGCCAGATAATAACAATGAAGATAGCAACTCAGGAGGTTTCTGCAAAGATTGAAAAGATTGAAAAAAAGATTAACTCATCTACATTAGAGGAAATAAACGAGGAAAAAGACAAGCTGAAAAATAATGAGGTTGGAACAATGATTATAAAAACACTAAGCCCGATTATTATTGACAACTTCAACTATGTTCCGGAATTAGGAAGGTTTGTTTTTGAGAAAAACATGGTTACATCTGCAGGAGGAATAATAACACAAAAACAAAAGGTTTAAATATGTGAACCAATTAGTATAAAAAAGTGATATAAATGGTTCAATTAATTAAACTTTTTGGAAATAAAAAACTAATACAAATAATAAATTTTTTTATAGAAAATTCTTCATCAAAAATAACACAGACAAAAGTCATAAAAAAAACAAAGATAGCAAAAGCAACAGCCGTAAAATGGATGCATTATCTAGTTGCAAATGATATGCTAAAACTTGAGAGAATAGGTGTTTCTAATATTTACAATCTAAACAATGAAAGCCTTATAATTAAGCATATCAAGATAATGAAAAATATCATCTCTCTGCAAGAGTTAAAAAAATTAAAGAAAAAAGGATTGGAAATCTATTTATATGGTTCAGCTTCAAGGGGGGAAGATACAGAAAAAAGTGATATTGATATTTTGGTAATAGGAAAAATAGAAAGAAGAGATATCGTCGATGTAATAGACGAGATTTCAAAAAAAATAAATAGGAAAATAAGTTTCAGCATATTCAGCAGTGTTGAATGGTCAATGATGAGAAAAAAGGATAATGCTTATTACAACAGGGTTGAAAAAGATAAGATAAGGTTAATATGAATATAAGAGAATGTTTAGGAAAAGGGTACCTAAAAAAAGATTAATCCTGATCTTGAACTTGCTGAAAAAGAGATTAAGGAAGCAAAATATGATATGGAAAAAGCAAGAAAGGCTTTTAAGGATGAGGATTATAAGTGGTGTATAATAAAAGCGTATTACTCTATGTTCCATGCAGCAAAATCAGTTTTGTTTAAATTAGGTTATTCTAAAAAAAGACATATTGCTGTTCTAATAGTTCTTGAAGACCTTGAGAGGAAAGGCGAAATATCATCTGAATTTATAACTGATTTCAAGGCTTCAATGACATCAAGAGAAGATGCAGATTACCACTATTCTTATTCAAAAGAGATTGCTGAACATGAGATTAAGACAGCAGAAGGCTTCCTAGATGAAATAGAATGTTTTATGAAAAAGAGGTATGATAAAAAATGATAGTTGTATTTGCAATAGATGCACTTGAATACAAGAAAGTTGAAGAATACAACTGCAATAATTTAAAGCAGCAGAAATATGGAAAAACAGATATTTCAGAGTTCTCGCAGCCAAGAACAATGGTGCTATGGAGCTCTTTTATGACAGGGCAAAATAAGGAGAAGGAAGTCTTGGGTGAGGGCAACAAGGAAATATGGAACAAGAGATGGAGAATAGAAGAAACCTTCTTCAATGAATTTAAAGATCCTGCTGTTATTGACCTGCCGGGATATTCTTATGAATTAGATGTTCATGAAAAATCAAGAAAGTTACTTGCAGAATACTTTGAAACAGATTATTCTGAAGAAAAAAGAAGATAAAAGAACAATATAACAGGGATGCAATGGAGCACCATAGAAAAATAAAGCAGGAATTTTTTAAGGCCCTTGACAAAGGCCATGATTTTGTTCTAGGATATTTCAGTGTTGTTGATATAATAGGCCATTTAAACTTTGGAAACAACATAATGATAAAAATGCTTTACAAGGAAATGGATGATATTGCAAAAACAATAAAAGAAAAGTACAACTGTCCTATTCTTGTTTTGTCTGACCATGGAATGGAAGCAATTGGAGAATTCGGTGACCACTCCGGTTATGGGTTTTGGTCTGTTAATTTTAATGCAGACCTTGAAAACCCAAAAATAACAGATTTTTTTAAAATTATATCTTTCTTTAATGAAAACCAGCTATATTAATGAATTATAAACCCCAATATACCTCCTGATAATACTCTCCCACTCAAAATTCCTTTTGACTATTTCCCTTATC
>CAYOHL010000054.1:0-5176 GCA_964403775.1 uncultured Methanosarcinales archaeon | reverse complement strand
TCATTCAGTGTTTACTTTAGGATACAGCCAGCTTATTTACCAATAACAGATGACTGGGCAAGGAGCAGTGTTTACAATCATTACAAGTCACAGATTTTTAATCAGGTAAACCAACAGAATCCTTTCCTGCCAGAAGCCAATAAAATAGAAATCGTTGAAAAAGAGTTTAATAACATTCTTAAAACACAAAAAGATGAAATAGAGGCAAATATAGTGCAGCTTTCAAACTATTTCAAATCAAAGCTGCAGGATGATAGCGGGCAAACATACCTTGTGGCAATTGACCCTTATTTCTGGTACAGGAACGCAAGAAACTACCTTGAGCATGGATTTTATGCAGACATTGAGATTGACGGCCAGTATTATGACACCCACCGAATGGCCCCGTTTTTAGAAGAGGATATTGTAAGAAGAAGGTCCAGCTACCAATTTGGCGGCTGGTTGGGAAAAAAGTTCGGAAACCTTAATGTGCTTATAATGGTATGGCTTTACAGGCTTGTTCATCTTTTTAATGAGAATATTTCACTCATGGCAGTCTGTTTTTATGTTCCTGTTGTAATATCATCGCTTGCAGTAATCCCTGCATTTCTTATTGCAAAGCGAATTAGCGGCAATGTCGGCGGGTTTTTTGCAGCCCTGATGGTTGCAATACACCCTTTCTTTATAAGCAGGACATCTGGCGGTTTTGCAGACACTGACCCTTATAATGTTTTTTTTCCATTGCTGATTACATGGATTTTCCTTGAGGCATTTGAGGCAAAGGACAAGAGAAAGAGGATTTTCCTTGCATCAGTGAGCGGATTATGTGTTGGCTTGTTCAGCTTTGCATGGAGCGGGTGGTCATTTATATTTCTTTTTCTCATAGCAACTGCAGGCATTTACATAATATACCAAATTATTACCCACAGAAAAGAATTTAAGAAAGATATTATAAGTATCTTGAGCTATAAGCCAATAAAAAATACATTAATGCTCTTGGTTGCATTCTTTTTGTCTTCAGGAGTGTCTGTTGTGTTATTCACAAGCTTAAAGACATTTACAAGGGCATTCACAGAATATATACGCTTTGCAGGCATGAAGGCTGTTGCTGTAACAAGCATATGGTATAATGTTTACACAACAGTTGCTGAGCTAAACCCATTGTCGTGGAGCCAGATTGTCCAGCAGGTAGGCGGCTCTTTCCTCTTGTTTATAGCATTTGTTGGGGTATTGTTAACGCTAACTAAAAAAGATCTGCATGGCAGGACAGACATAAAATATGCTGCTCTTATAATGATGTGGTTCTTTGCAACAACATATGCAAGCACAAGAGGCGTTAGGTTTATACTGATAATGGTTCCTGCATTCAGCCTTGGCTTTGGAATTGCATTAGGAATAACATATAATTTTGCAACAAAATGGATAACAAAGGAGATGCAGCTTAATAAGATAATATCCTGCTTTATTGTATTTATTTTGTTAAGCCTTCTGATGATTAGTCCATTGAAGACAGCGCAGGCAACTGCAAAAAACCAAATACCGAGCATAAACGACGCATGGTATGATGCATTGACAAAAATAAGGGAAAACTCGCCAGAGGATGCCATTATAAACTCCTGGTGGGACTTTGGCCACTGGTTCAAGGCAATTGCAGACAGGGGCGTAACTCTTGACGGCGGCGGCCAGAACCAACCACAAGCACATTGGCTCGGGAAACTAATGCTTACATCAGATGAAAAAATGTCTGTTGGTATATTAAGAATGCTTGACTGCGGAAAGCATTACGGGTTTATGGAAATCGAGAACACAACAAATAATACAATAAAAACAATGGATATTCTTTATGAGATAATCACCTTGGATAAATCAGAGGCAGAAAATGCATTATTAAAGCATGGGTTTTCCAATGAAAACATTAGCAGGATATTGAAATACACCCACTGCGAGCCTCCTGAGAACTATTTTATCACATCAGAAGATATGGTAAGAAAATCAGGTGTGTGGGGACATTTCGGCTCATGGGACTTTAGGAGGGCTTCTATGTACCAGAGCGTAAAAAAAGTGAAGAATGTTTCCAAAGGGATCCAGATACTTATGGATAAATTTAATTTATCAGAAGAAACTGCAGACAAGTTTTATTATGAAATACAGACACAGAAAGCAGATAATTGGGTTAGTGGATGGCCCGGCTATGTCACAAACCTAAATAGTTGCAGCAAGATTAACAACAACAGCATACAATGCAACCAAAACCTTGGCGGGCAATCAATAGTCTTCAGAATAAACCTTACAACAATGGACGCTGTTATTCCTGCATCTCCGGTAAATCTTTATCCTGCTTCGCTTGTGTACCCGACTGAAAAGGGAATAGATGAAAGAGAATACAAAGATAATGCAATACCATATTCAATTGCAATAATAAAGTCAGGGGATTCATACCAAAGCATAATGATGGCTCCTGAGCTTGCAACAAGCATATTTACAAGGCTGTTTTTCTACGACGGGAAGGGCTTAGAGCACTATGAAAAGTTCCATGATGTGATTGATGTCACAGGCGCAAGAATAATTGTCTGGAAGATAAACTGGGAAGGAAATCAGGAAGTTGGAACAGATGAATAAGGCATGGATTATAATTCCTGCAAACAACGAGGAAAAAAATATTGCAGAAGTAGTTAAAAAATCAAAGAAATTCTCTGAAAATGTTGTTGTTGTTGATGACGGCTCAGATGACAAAACATCTGATATTGCAGCAAGAGAAGGGGCTTGCGTATTAAAGCATATAGTAAACCTTGGCAAAGGCGCTGCACTGAAAACAGGGTGTGAATATGCAGTTAAAAAAGGGGCTGGAAAGATTGTTGTTCTTGATGCTGACGGGCAGCATAACCCGAAAGAAATACCCAATTTTATCAATGCATTAAACAAAGCAGATATTGTTTTCGGCTACCGCAGATTAAATAAAAAAATGCCTTTTGTTTTAAGATTTGGGAACTGGTTCATTTTTTTTGTGACAAAACTGTTGTTTGGATTGAAAATAGCAGACACGCAGTGCGGCTACAGGGCATTTAATTCTGATGCTTATAAAAAGATAAGATGGGACTCAATGGATTATTCAATGGAGTCTGAGATGATTGCAAACGCAGGAAAGCATAAGCTAAGCTATGTGCAGGTTCCTATTGACACAATATACTCTGATAGTTATAAGGGGACTACTGTTATTGACGGCATCAGGATTGTCTTAAACATGATATGGTGGAGGCTTACTAGATAAGTTTTTAAATAAAGGGTTTATATTATATTAAGAGGTAAATAAAATGATTTACGGTTTGCAGATGGTGGGAATGTTGTTTGCTCTGATAATGCTTTATCTTACTTTTTTGTATTATAAAAGAGATTCTTATGGAGGCAGGAGCTTTTTCATATGGTTCTGTGTCTGGCTTTTCTTTCTGTTTATGGTAATGTTCCCAACCACAATTTACGGAATAATGGAAACCCTGAACATAAAAAGAACTGTGGACTTTTTTGTAATAGGCGGCTTTCTTTTTTTCTCTGTGATAATATTCCACTTGTATGTTGCTGTAAAGAATACACAGAAAAAAGTGGAAATGGTTGTCAGAAGGGTTGCTTTAGACAGTAAAGCTAAAAAATAATTTAAATAACCTTGAAGATAAATGCCCCTCTTGGCTGTGCTTCCTGGGTTGGGTATGCAAGCTGGAAATACAAAGGGGAGGTTGCTATCTCTTGTAGTTTAATATTTGTTTCATTCTGGCCAAACTTTTCAATGCAGTGCGCATCTATTACAATGTATTCATAGCCCCATCTTCTCAGGAAGGAGTGAATCTGCTCTGGAGTTTTGTTTATTGCCTCATCCTTGAAATTTCTTACAGCAGGCTCCCACCTATAGCTGAGCTTGTCAAGGCCAATGACAGAGAAATCCCCAAAGCACAAAGGCAGCACTTTTGTGTCAATAGGCAGGTTCTTCAGCCAAAGATAGCTCTGCATCTCTTCCATTGATGAGAAGTCCTGGAAAGGCCAGATTGCTGTGTTTACTGCATACTTTTGATAGCCGGATGTCAGGAGAACCCCAATAATAACCATAATAACAACAATGCTGCTGCTTATCTTTATTTTTCTGGCTATTTTGATTAAAAATTCCAGGCCCTCGCTCGCTAATATAGACACAGGTATTGCAAACAGCATCCAGAATCTGAATGCAACCAAACCAACAGGAAGATTAAATGTCATGCTATTTACCCCCAGGAAAGTAAATACTAGCCAAGCTAATGTTATTATAATCCAATGGTTCTCTTTTTTGATTAATGATTTGTATTTAATAATAACATAAATCAAAGCAATAAACAACAATAAACAGAGTACAATTCCAACACCAACTGGATTGTTTATCATGTTCTGCGGTTTTGCAATAAAAAAATCATTAAATGTATAAGCTCTGGTTGCTGTTCCTCCATACGGTTTAAAGGTCTTTTGAATCATCCATATTACCTTGCTAAAAATTCCTGTTCCGCTTGCAACATCCCCTACAGCTGCTGATTTTCTCATTCCCAAGCCAAGAAGTTCAAGATTATTATACCACCACATAAAAGAAAGTGCAAGCCCGCCTAGTCCTGCAAAAAAAATATGTTTCTGGAATCTTTTTTCTAGTAATGATTTGATTATGAAATAAAGGCCTAAAAGGACTACAAACTTGATTGACTGGTCAGGCTGCGTTACAAAAATGCCTGCCATAACAACTGCTGCTGCATAGACCCATTTTTTATCATGCTTGATCATCTCAAGGCAGTAGAAAGCTGGGAAGAATAAAATAACAATCAATGAATGAGACCATATAAAATGGCTTAAAAAGCAGGGTATGCAGGTAAGAACAAATGCTGAGAACAATGCCTTGCTTTTATTTTGAGTGAATTCCTTTACAAAGAAATAGAAGAATATCACTCCTAGGGAGATTATTAGTGCATTGAAGAATTTCAGAGTCCAGTATATTGAAGGTGATGTTTGATGAAGAAGCCCCATGACTATTGGATAACCCGGAGGATAAGGTGCAAGATAATGACTTATATAAAAATCAGGTGTCTGGCCATATGCAGTATGTTTTATTGAAATATATTTTGCAGAAACAGCATGCTGCCATGAATCTCCATCCTCGAGCCATGGGTAAACAAAAGAGCCCTTGACCATGACA
>CAYOHL010000053.1:0-5355 GCA_964403775.1 uncultured Methanosarcinales archaeon | reverse complement strand
CTGTTATTGTTGGTGCCACTGCACTAACTGCTGCTACAAGGAACAGCATAACAAATATTCCGACAAAACTCTTAATTAAAAAAGCTTTTTTCATTTTTTTACCCCCTAATTTTATCTATTCTTAAAGCATATATATATGAATAGTTGTATATTATTGCTAAGTAGTTACATATTATATATAAAGCTTACTATTCTATAATATATATAATAAAACATATATTTGTATCAAGAAAAACCTAGGAAATGATTCCAAATTTATCCAGGGCTCTTCTCAGCTCCTTATGGTCTTTTGCATAGGTTTTAAGCGGGATTTTTTTAATTGCAGAATTTAATGCTTGTCTTATTGCTATTGCCCCTGCTTTTGTGCCGTCTGGATGCCCATGGCAGCCTCCTCCAAACTGCATGACTATATTATTGCCCATTATTCTCATAAGAGAAGGGATTCCTCCTGGGTGAAGGCCGCCGGAGCATACTGCAAGGCTTGGCTTTATATTATGCCATTTCTGCTCAAGAGCATGGGTTCCTTTTTGAGGTATTATTTGGTTTTCTATGTTTTCCCCTATGTCTTTTACCTCATGCCTTGTTCCTGTCATTTTTCCAAGAATTGCACCAATGTGCAGCTGGTCAGCACCTATTAGCCTTGCAATCTTTGCAATTGCAAGCATGCTTATTCCATGTTTTTCATTTCTTGTGAAAGCAGCATGGCCTGCCCTGTGGGCATGAATAACAAGACCCAAGTCAGCGTTTCTTAATGTCTGCAGGGCAGCCCATCCAGAAGTGATAATATCAACCATCACATACCTTCCTCCATTTGCCTTAACAAAGCCTGCTCTTTTCAGCATCTCATTTGTTTCAGCAGTCACATTCGGCATGTATATTTTTGTTTCCCCTGTCTCTTTCTCTGCCTTGTTCCTCATTTTTAGGCTTTCAATAACCCTCTTATTAAAATTATTGAATTTCATTGATGTGAGGTTTTCATCATCCTTGACTATATCCAGGCCGCCAACCCATGCATCATAAGCAACCTTTGCATGCTCTTTTTCATTTAAGCCAAGCTTTGGCTTTATTATAGTGCCTGTTAAAGGCCTTTTTTTAATTCCTGTAATTTTCCTTATGCCCTTTATTCCAAATTTTGGGCCTTTAAAGGACTTTACTATTGGCTCAGGAAAAGAAATATCAATTAACCTTAAGTTTTTTAGTGCGCTCATCCCAAATATATTGCCTGCAATGCTTGAAAGGATTTGAGGCATGTTTCCTTTTTCAAATAAATTTTCATTGTAGGCAATTTTTATTATGTTTTTTTTCTTGTTGATATAGAAAACACTCGGCTTCAGGGTTTTGGCTATCCTCTTGTTCATTGTGCAGATATCAGTCCATGTCCCTATAGAAGACTCTAGTGCAACATGGCCTGCGGCCTTCTCAATAGCCATATTGCTTGGTTCTAGGTAGAACTCGCATATCAAGTTAGTTTGTAATGGCCTGTATTTAAGATTAATATAGTTTAACAAAAAAACACCCTTTTATTTGAATTATCTATTGCCAAAGTTAAAAACATCTGCTAAGTCAACATCCTCCTCTGCATAGTGTTTTTTGCTTTTCTGCTTTTTTTCTGATTCCTTCTCTTCTTCATTGCTCTCTTTTTTATCTGAATCCTGCCCTTTTTTATTTTCAGGTTCTTCTTCCTTTTTTTCCTCTTCAGGGCTTTGTTGTTCTTCCATATCTTTATCTGTTTCTTGTTCAGATTCTTGCTCGTTTTCCCCTGATTCTTCTGGTTCCTTGAATTTGTTATTATCCTGCTCATAAATAGATTCAGAATCCTCTTCCATTAACTCTCTTAGCGTCTTTTCCTCTTTTGTGACATCATAGTCTGGCTTTGTCCTGTTAACTGGCTCTAGTTCATCAACTGTTGGAATCTCCTGTTTTTTTTCCTCAGTTTCCTCTTCACTGGATTCCATGGATGGTTTTTCAGGCCCAACCAGTTCCTGTCCCTCTTCTGGCTCTATGTTTATATCTTCAGATGTTTCATCAGTTTTTATCTCCTCAGCTTCATTAGTTAGATTCTCCTCTTCCACAGCCTGTTCAATGGTTTCCTGCTTCTCGACCTGCTTCTTTCCAACGGGCTGATCAGACTCTTTTAGTTCTTCAGGCATTTCTGATTCTTCAATCCCTTCGGATATTTCCTCAATTGTTTTAGGTTTTTCTTCTGTTGGCTCTTCAACTTCCTTTGGTTCTTGAGTTGGTTTTTCTTTGGCTTCATCAACTCCCTCAACTGTTTCTTCAGGATTTTCTTCCTCAAGCTGCTCAAAATCCTGTTCAATGGGTTCAGGCTCTTTTAGTTTAATCTCAGGCTTTTCCTTTGGTTTTCCTATCATATTTTTTGCCAGCTCTATTGCGTCATGCATGCTTGCAGCAAGGCCATTGTCCCTTAATGACTGGGCCAGTTTCTTTATTTCATCTGTAATAACCATTATTTATCACCTTAAATTTCCTTTAAAATATACTATCCTAGGGATAAAACCTAATATTATATAAAAGTTATCTTTTGGCAAAGAATATCAGGTCTTTGTCTTCATTAATTGTTTTTGTTGCTTTAAATAATTCTTTTATATGTTTTTTTATTTCATCTAGTTTGGATGATCTTTTCAATATGCTTAATGCAATATCTTTCTTTGAGACTCTTTTTATCTCTTCCAGCCCTTTTCTTATGTCCTTGAAGTTATGGATTGCAGTAACAGATATAACAAAATCAAAACAAGCATCCTTGAATGGCAGGTTTTCAGCACATGCCTGTATGTAAAATGCATTCTTTCCCTTTTTTAAGAGCATTATAGAGGGGTCAATGCCTACTTTTATACAGTTGAATTCTTCTGCAAAAATTCCTGTTCCGCAGCCAACATCTAAAAGAAAATCCTTTTTTTTAATTTTTAAGTTATCTTTTATTATCCTTATCTTGCTTAACTGCTCTTCTTTGTGCAATTTGTTGTAGGACTTTGAGGTTGAGTTGTAATAATCCATTTTAAGGTTTACCACGTCGCCTCATCTGTCACATTGTATTGGGCAACATGGTATGCATCAAGCTTAAATGGGTAAGATGGTGTTGTTATGCCTGTTATATTGTATAACCAGGCTCCGTAATCATCGCAAGCATTGCTCCAGAAGCAGTAATCAACATAGCTCTTGTATCTGCCATCAGCCAATGTTTGGTTTATCATTGATTCAATGCCGCAGCATAATGAGGGCGAATAACTCTCATAAAACCTCATAAGATAGCTTGGAGAGTGCTCAGTGGATTTATTGGACTCATGCCTGTAAGTTGCATCTGCAATATGCTCCTTTAGCGTGTCAACATTCCATTCAGTGTCATTAAAAGGGGTTTCTTTTATTGGGTGGGGATAGCCTGACTTTAAAAGGTATAAGGGGTCATCAAAACCAAGAATGCTTATTGTTACGCTAACTGTTTTTGTCCTGTTCCATGAGGCAACTCCTGCATCAACAGAAAAATTCAAGCTTAGACTAACACCAACTTTCCATGGCCCTGTGTCATCTGACTGGAATATCACAATATCCATATTTTCCTTATCAAAATCAGTTGCTATATGCAAAACATATTCTGACATTTCCTCTATTTTATCAAGCCTGTAGATAAGGCTGTTTTCTTCCATCAGCCCTATGTTGTACTTGGTATTGATGTTTTTTCCGTCTATTGAGCCATTTAAGACAACCTCTTTGAACTTTGCATTTAAGTCGCTTTCACTATCTAGGAAATCGTCTTCATAAACCATATACAAAATAAGGGAATTCAGTGCATTATAGCTGCTTGTGTATAATGAGCTCTTTAGGTAAGAGCCTTCTAGGTTTCTTAAATAGCTGTCTGCTGTTTTAACCCTTGACTTAACCACAGGAATCTCATTTTTTGAGCTGACATAAACATCAGATGAGAATGCCAGAACTAAAACAGCAACAACAAGGATTGCCATAAATGTGAAAAAAACCCCTTTCTTGCTTTTTATTGCCATGCCCTTACCTCTGACATATAAGGCCCCCACATAGTTGAATCCCCTATCTGCCCAAAGATGATGTTTTTTGAGGATATCAAAACCCTTGACTTTTCTATGTTTCTGCCCTTTGTATAGTTAAATAAGATATTATCGCCGTCCTTAATAATCAACAGCTGAAAATTGTATTCTTTGGGTATTGTCCTTAAGAAGACCTTTTCTGTGAAATTGCCAGCTGTATTGTTCATGCCCCTATAACAAAATTCCCCTACCTGCTCCAAGACAGTGTTTTGCATGTTTGTTATGCTTTCCTCTGCTATTGAGCTGTTCACATATTCATTATCACTTATCTCATAAATCCTTATTGATGATGCTGCACTTATAATATCCTGTGAAAGAAAGGCTGTCTGCATTTCATAGGGCTTGTTTGCATGTGCAAGGTTGATTAAGACAATTCCAATGACTATAACGCTTGTTGCAATAAAAGCATCCAATGTGAAAAAATATGCTTTTTTGTGCATTCTTAACCTGTTATTTGTCAGCTTTTACTAACTTTGTCACTGCCTATGCCAACTACTTCTGCCTTATTATCTATGTAGATTATGTTTCCCTGCTCATCCTCAAAATGGATGTAGAAGTCTCCCTTGACACCAAGCTCCCTTTTAAGCTCATCATAGCTCTTGCCAGCCAGCTCCTCTAGTCTTTCTTCTGAAACTATGCTTTCCACAACAGCACTTAGGTTTTCTTCTGGTTCTGATGAGATTAGAATATCAGGGATTGTTTCTCCTTCTGTTCTCAGTTCCTCTGTCTTAGTGGTTTTTGACTGGTTGATAATATAAAAAAAGCTGATAACCACTACAATAAATATCCCCACTGCTATCATCACATCTATTGACCATGTCTGGGCTTTTTTCATTCAAAACACCTCTTTTTATGAACATACATTCAGGCAGACAATTCCGTTTTTCTTTAGTATGCTGTTTTTTCCCTTGTAAACAACCCCGTCAACATTTTTTGGCAGTTTTCTTACTGTTTCATGGGCTTTTGTGAAATCAACATACATAATCACTAACTCGCTATAGTCTGTTTTCATAACAGTTGAGTTTATAAGTTTTACTGAATAATTTATGCCTTTTAGTGTCTCTGGGATTTCAAATGTTCTTGAATAGCCGTCCTCAACTCCTGCTGCAATCTCGATTTCGCTCCCAATAACAGAGCTCATGTCCTCTATAAGCTGGCGGTCTTTTTGCTCCTGCACATCAACCATCCTGTGCGCAATCACAAGCAAAAAAACATTAAATGTAAGAAGCATAAACCCAACCAACAATGCAACTTCTATGGATGATTGTGCTTTTTTCAT
>CAYOHL010000052.1:0-5767 GCA_964403775.1 uncultured Methanosarcinales archaeon | reverse complement strand
CCTGGTGGTACAGGGACTTAATTGACTCGGTAAAGGGAAAATAAAAATACAAAAAATTTAAATAATATTTCAGCTAAATTATAAATATGTATAATAAAAAAACAAAAGATTTATATAATAGTTATAGCTACATTAGATTATGAAAAGTAAATTTTTACTCAGAGAATTAGAAGGAATACAGACAATTGCTTCTGTTATGGATATCCTGCACATAACTAAAGAAAAAGCAATCTATTATGTTTACCTCTTAAGAAAACAGGGCTATGTTAAAACAAAGAGATTAAGCGATAATAAAAGAGTGTATAATATCTCATTTGAAAACCGGTTTAAAGGCTCAAGTTATTATGAAATAATCAACCAGCATTCCCCTATAAAAATAGCAACATCAAAAATCCATAGAATTTATGGGAAAAAACCAAGCCTAGAGGAAACACTGGTTTATGCAATAAAGACCTCAAGCCTGAGAACCATTCTTGCCTCATTAGCTTTGTTCAAGAAAATATCTAACTGGAGCGAGTTATATAGTCTAGCAAAAGAAAACCATATTGAAAGGCAAGTTGGATCACTCTATGACCTAGCAAGAAAGGTTATGAAAACAAGAAAAATGACAAAAAGATTTAGAACTAACTCTCTTCCAAAAAAGAATTGTGCTTTTGAATATATTATACAGGGTTTAAAATCAAAAGATTTTAAAGAAATTGAAAATATATGGAAGATTCACCTGCCTTTTAATAAAGGTGATCTGGAGGCATATAAATGATATCAATAGAGGAACAGCAGAAGTTACTGCTTAATGCTGCAAGAAAACTAAAAAAGAAAATAACTGCATATGCAATTGGTGGTACAGCCATGATGGTTTTGGGATTAAAGGACTCTACGCTTGATATAGACCTAGTCTTTGAAAACAAGAAAGATAAGGATGTTTTTAAGGAAGCTATCAAATCAATCGGGTATCATGAAGTAAGCCCTATTAAAGTTTATGGAACAAATGAGAATCAGCCAGAGATGTTAACCTTGGGGGACGAGAGGTTTGATTTATTTGTAGTTAAAGTCATTAATTTTGTATTTTCTGAGACTATGCAGAGAAGGGCAAATCAAATACATCAATTTGATAATAATTTAATATTAAAAATTGCAGATCCTCATGACATAATCCTGATGAAATGCGCTACAGACAGATTAAAGGATATAGATGATGCCAGAAACATAATAAACAATACAAAAATAGACTGGAACTTAATAATTGAAGAAGCAAAGAAACAAATTAGCTTAGGGCAAGACAGGGCTGCGTTTGATTTGGGTTGTTTTTTAGAAGATCTCAAGGAAAAGATGAATGTAGATATTCCAAAGGAAACACTAAATAAACTTTTTAAGATTGTTCAAAAACAGGCAACTGAAAAACAAAAAAGCAAATAGAAAGTCTTTTTCTTATTTAATTAGTTCAAAAAGCTCTGTTAAGTTTAATTCTAATGCGGCCACAGGCATCTCCAGTTCCCAGTTTGTTATCACCTCTGGCGATATTTCTCCTATGTAAGCCAGCTTTTTGCCATTGACAACTACTCTTCCAACCCTTCCTTTAATAAAGCTCTCATGCTCTGTGTTCTCAATCTCATAATTTAAGTTTAAAGCCCTAAACAGATAATCCATAACCTGCTTTATCTCTGTGAAGTTTGCCTTTGTGTGTGAGATTAAAACAGCCAGTCTTGTGAATTCTTCAGCATTTGTCTCTTTTTCTTTATTCTCTTTAAAACAGATTCCCATTTCAAAAATCTTTTGCGGAAACTCTCTGTTTCTGTTATTTTTTAAAACATCCATCAGGCTTGGAATCATCCATGACCTCAAGACATTATAATCTTTTGTTAAGGCATTTGAAAGCTCAACACAGCCTAAATCAAGGTTCATTTTTTTGTTTAAATTCTCTTTGTTAGTTATGTGATATGTGTTTGTCTCAATCATTCCAAGGCCAACAAGAATTTCAGCTATCTTGCCCTTGAGTTTCTCAAAAGAATTTTCCTCTGCAATTGTTGCAAGATTTGGTATCTCTGGCTCAAAGTTTTCAAAGCCGTATGCAATTGCAACAGCTTCGACAACATCAACTGGATGGATAATATCTCCTCTATAAGCAGGAATCAAAACTTCCTTGTCATAACCAAGGCCCATCCTTGAAAGCAGCTCCTCAAACTCCTTTTGTTTTAAATTAAGGCCTAATAATTTATTAACATAACCTAAATCAATATTCATTTTTCTGGGGCTTAAATCCGGGCTAATTACACCATTAACATCAAGGGAATAAATATCAGCACCTCTATCGGCCAGACTTGTAACCAAAATATTAAGTGCCTGGGTAACAGCATTCACATCTGTTCCAGTGACATCAATAAAAAGGTTTTTTGTCTCTTCTCTAACCTGGGTTACAACCCCATTGATGACAGGGGGAAATGAAACAACATCCTCTTTTGCGTCTATTATAATAGGGTATTTCTCAAGGCCGTCCAAGCAGAATGCATACTCTTTTCCCTTGGGATGCTTTGAAAGGATTTCAGCAAGATTCATCTTATGATTCATTCCAAGCGGAACAAATGAAATCTCATCTGGCTTTACTGCCTTATAGACCAAAGGAAATTTTAGTGCGTCAAAATCATGAACACCTATTGCAACCTTTTTTCTTTTTCTTCCATGCGTTAAATGTAATTTTTCCTGTAATTGCATTAAGCTCTTTATTGCCTCATCTGTTAAGTTGATATTTTTGATTACTGCGCATCTTATGACAGGCCTTACATCCTCAACAGACTTTTCAACCTTAAGCTTAAAATTGGATTTTTTTACATTATATTTTCTTAGTCCTGTTTTCACTCCAATAAAAGAGCTTAATGCTCTTGCAAATCCCTCTTCTGACAATAAGTCGGGCCTGTTGGGAAAAACCTCTACAACTATTTCAGAACCATCAATTTTTTCCAGATCAGTCCCAAGCATTGATATTCTGTGCTTTAGCTTGTCTTCAGGAATCTCCTTTCCAACAAGCCTTATTACATCTTTTTTATCTAGAGTTATTGTAGGCATCTTACTTTAACCATGCTTTTATTTCCCTTAACTGCTTTAAGTCATTCTTGTACAAATCCCTAATGTCTGTTATTCCATAATACATTGAGATTGCTCTTTCCATTCCTAATCCCCAGGCAAGAACAGGAACCTCAATTCCTAATAATGGCTTTACAACCTCTGGCCTGAATATTCCTGAGCCGCCTAGCTCTATCCACTCTTTTTTTACAGGGTGAAAAACATCAACCTCTGCACTCATCTCTGTGTATGGAAAATAACCAGGCCTTATCCTTACTTTATCATATCCAAGCTTTTTGTAAAAAGCTGTCAAATATCCAGCAAGGTTTTTGAAATTAACATCAGGGTCAACTACAATGCCCTCTACTTGGCATAATTCAAACAGATGAGACCAGTCAACTGTCTCGTTCCTGAAGCATTTCCCGACTGTAAAGAATTTTGCAGGAAGCTCTTCTTTCTTTAGTGCGGCTATTGTTCTTGCTGACAAAACAGTTGTATGAGTCCTTAACACATTTTTCATTGTTGTTTCTGGATTCCATTTGTAGCGCCATCCAAGACTTCCTGTCTTGAAGCCGTTTTCATGCGCGCTTTTAACTGCCTCAACAAGCTTTTTATCAGGAAGCTTTCCTTTCTCAGGATTTTTTATAAAGAATGTATCTTGCATTTCCCTTGCAGGATGGTCCTGCGCTGTAAAAAGTGCATCAAAGTTCCAGAAAGATGTTTGTAATAACAGACCCTGCATCTCCTTGAATCCCATCTCAAGCCATATTCTCTTTATGTACTCAACTGCCTCATTGACAAAATGCCTTCTTCCGCCAGAAATTATAGGAACATTTATTTTTATGTCATACCTTCTGAAGCTTTTGTTTTGCCATGTTCCCTGCTTGATTATAGTTGGGTTTAAGTCATCAATTATATTCTTGAAGGAAATCTTTGCTTTTATCAGTTCATCATAGAGTTTTGCAAGCCCGACCTTTCTTTCTGTAACTATATCTGCCTTTATAATGTCTTTTCTCTTTTTCAGCCCATTAAAGGCATATTTCTGCTCCTGCGTCAAATCAGCTGAATTTAAAGGCAGCTGCTTCAGGAAAAGCTCTTCAAAAGAGGGTTTTTGCAAAAGCTTTTTGCCATTATCAGTTATCTTGATTCTCATTCCAGGCATTATTTCTATTGCTGTTTTTTTTCTTAAAATGCCCAAGCATATATCTATCTCATCTTTTGAAAGGCCAGCCTTTTCCTGTATTTGCTTGATATCAGCTATATTGCCTATTGCCCTGAGAAATCTTTTTTCAGGAAGGCCCTTCTGCAGATACAGCCTGCCGTTAGTGCCTAAGTTTATAACCTCTTTTAGCTCTTTTTTTATTGAAATTATATTTTTGTTCTCAAGCCACTGCAATGCCCTCATAACCTCTATTTCCTTCATCCTTGAGGCCTTTACAATCTCATCCAATGACTTATTATCTTTAAGAAAAGGAAGTATCTTTCTCTCATAGGGATGCAATGTTTCAGCCAGCTCTCTTATCTCTTTTGGCATCTCTTCCTGGCCTGTTTTAATTTCCTCTAAAAACCCTTTTTCAATTTTCTCAATATCTTTTGGAAGCTCTTTTCCAATGTATCTTGATTTTTTTAGGTATTTGGTGCCATGCCTTATGGTGTGGAAAAGATACCAGTATTTCTGGCCCTTTATCTTAACCTGCTTTCTGTAAACCATGTTAACTACCACTTATTTTAACTAAGATGATTTCTCGGTTTTAATTACCACATATATTGATAATACTTATTAATTACCACTTATTTATAAGCTTTGCTGTTAATTACCACTAAAATAGGCTGATTTTGAGTTAATTACCACAATATTGCTTGTTAAGAATATGTTCTTAAGAGAATAAATGTTTATAAAAACAAATAAAATATTTTTTATATTATGAAAGAAGATTTGGAACATATTACAAAACAAATAGAAAAAAATTCAGGAATTGAAAGCAAAATAAACTCTGGATATAATTCTGCTGAAAAAAATCTTCTTGGGGTAAATGAATCAGAAGGTCTTGCTCTTAGGCTATACAAGGGGTTTATACATATTCCTAATAATATCTTTGATTTAGGTTATGAAAAAATAAAAAATACTTACAGATTTATAGTATCAGATACCTATAGGTCAGAGAAAGTCAGGGACTATATAAGAGGTAGGATTTACAAAGCTGAACAAAGAGGAAGAATTAGTACAGCAAGAGCAGATTACTTATGTGGTCATCTTGATAAAGAAAAAATCAGCTCTTATTTATTTGACTTTTTTATGCATATCATTGGCCTTGGTGCAATTGGTTCATTAACCACAGGTCTTTATTTTGTTTATTTGCCTTTTCTTTCAGGAGAAATAAGTGGTATAAATGCTTTTATTAGATCAAAAATATTAGGATCAATAACAAGAACAGCCTGGACAGTTGGAAGGATATCTTATGACTGTCTAAAAAAAGAGGATGTTAAAGACAGAATTTCATCTAAAGAAAGAATTAAATCAGCTTTTGAGAAAAGATCTGTTGCGCTTATAATAGGAACTATACCGAATTTCATTCCTATTTTTCCTATTGGACTTTCCGGGTATCCTATCCAGATGATTCATTCAGAATACAAAACAGATAAAGAGCTAGGAGATTTTCTTCTTGATGATATTTTGTATGGTATAGAGAAAAAAATGCCAATAATAAAA
>CAYOHL010000051.1:0-5843 GCA_964403775.1 uncultured Methanosarcinales archaeon | reverse complement strand
TTGCAATAGTTAACAATTAAACCTATATCTTCTCTTAACAAAGGTTCACCGCCAATAAAAACTACACTCTTACAACCAAGCTGTTTTAGCTCATCTATGATTGAAAAAACCTGCTGTGTAGACAGTTCTTTTTCTTTCTTTTTCCATCTACCACAATATTTACATTTATAATTACATCTGTTTGTAATAGCCCATCCAACAACCAAAGGAATTTTTTTGTTGAATAATTTTGACTTGATTACTTCAATCCCTATCCGCAACTTTTTTTTAAATTTCATTTATATGACCTGTGAGTTTTATTACAACCACTTTCTTAAATTAAAAATTGTTTCCGGATTAAATGACAGCAAACAATTTAGTTCTAGGGTACTGGAGCACCAACAAGTCCTACAGGAAACTCTTGGAAGGTTATCAAATGCTTTTTTAAAACCAAGGTTCACATAGTTTAGTACCTTTGTCTTGTTTTCCATGATAGTACAAGGATAAATATTCCCATTAGAGGCAATACGGCAAATAATTTTTCCAGCATAGCACTTTAAGGGTTTAGGGTTTGGCCAATCAAGAAGGTATTTAAGCCCCTTAATTGAATTAACAATATAGTTATTACTCTTCTTTAAGGTCATAATCCTACTAATTGCATTTCTATATTCTTCAATTTTTGGAGATAAATGCTCTACATGTTTTTTTGAGTAGGAACATGCGTCACTTACTGGCTGGAATTTTACAGTAATATCAAATCTTTTGGCTGTTTCTAAAATAAAACCAATAGAATCAAGGTTGTATTTAGTCAATGTTGTGTTTAGCATAACTTTCATATTGTTATTCTTAGCAACTTCTATTGCCTTTAACACATCCAAATATGATCCTTTTTGTCTCATAAAATCGTGAATTTTTTTGGGGCCATCAAAACTTAATTTAAGTAAATCTGCTTTTCTGATTTCTTTAATCCTTTTTGGGACCAACTTACCATTAGATGTTAGGGTTATGTGAAAATCATAATCTTTACAATAATCTATGATTTGTCCAATATCATTTCTTAATAAAGGTTCTCCCCCAATGAGAGATATCCTTTGAGTGCCCATCTTTGCAAGCTCATCAACAACAGAGAAAATCTGCTTTGTTGTTAATTCCTTTGATTTTATTTTCCAAACATTGCAGTATTTACACATAGAAGTGCATCTATTGGTTAACTGCCAGCGGATTGCTAAGGGTATAGCTTTATTAAATAGCTTTGATTTAATTATTATATTTGCGGCCAATAATTTGTTTTTAATATTCATTTTTTGTAAATACCATTTTAATTCCTGCCCTTAAATATCTTTCCAGTTCACTAAAGGATTTTACTCTTAGTATAGTATTTATGACGTATTTTGGAGTTAAGTATAGTCTTATATACATCTTTTTTACATAATAATCTATTTCTTTTTCAGTTAAACCGCACCATATGTTTGGTAATCTTTTTTCTTTTTCTTTACCAAGGACAAAATTTCTCCAGTAATCCCTGCCTGTCTTTTTTTTCAATTCATCATCTAAGCCAGTGCATGGCTTTGCAGTAGTTCTCATCACCTGGATATAGTCTAAATTTAACTTCTTTGCAAATCGGATTGTCTCTTCAACCCTTTCTTTTGTTTCACCCGGATTCCCTATCATAAAAAAGCCCAAGGCTTTTATACCATATTTCTGTGTTAGTTTAATTGTTCTTTTTATTTTTTCAGCTTCAATATACTTATTAACATTTTTTAAGATTTCTGTATTGCTTGATTCTATCCCATAGTATATTCTCTTACAGCCTACACTAGCCATCTCTTTTAGCATTTCTTCATCAACAGTGTCAGTTCTTGACCTGCAAGACCAGTCAATTTTAATGCCCTTTTTTTTTAGGCCTTTAAGGCCCCTGCAAAATCCCATTACTCTTTTTTTGTTTACAGTAAATGTTGCAGTAAAAAAATCAATTTCCCTTATATTATAGTTTTTATAACATTCTTCTACTTCCTCTAATACCTTTTTGGTAGACCTTTCTGAATAGGGCATTCTTCCTATTGGGCAAAATGTGCATGAATAAGGGCAGCCCTTTGCTGTGAGCATTATAGTAAAATTCTTTTTTTGTGATATAAATTGGTAGTACTTTTCATTAGGTAACAGATGTCTTGCAGGAAAGGGAAGTTTGTCTATCTCATCATGAAATGAATCAGGCATATTCACAAAGATTTTTCCATTTTTCCTATAACATATACCCTTTATCTTGTTGAAATTCTTGTTTTTTTCAATTGCATTAACCAGAAGAGGCAATGATTCCCTAGCAGACCCTATTATTCCAAAATCAATCTCCTTATGAGTTAATGTTTCTCTTGGGTAATATGCTAAATTAAGGCCACCGCATATAACTGGAACATTAACCCCAGTTTTAAGATATTTGATCCAGCTTAGTGTTTGATGAAACATATATGTTGTTAACATAAATGCCATAAAGTCTGGATTAAACTTCTTTACATTATTTAAGGTCTCTCTTTTGGAGAGTTTTAGGGCTTTAGCATCTATCAAAATCACCTCATGCCCTGCTTTTTCTAGTATTGCAGCAGCATATGCTGGCCCAAGAGGAGGGTATACTCCAAACTCTTTATCCACAACCTCTAAATTCTCAGAAAATTTCTTGTGGTTGTATGGCGGAAAAATTATTGCTATTTTCATTTTTATTTATCTATTTTAATTTATTACCCTAATATATTGCCAACAGTATACAAATCTATTTAAATATTTTGATAGTACTAGCTATATAAATTAGGGGGTTATCTATAAATGAGGGTTTTACTGGCAAATCCGCCATGGTCTGTTAATGGAATAAAGGGAGTTAGGGCTGGAAGCAGGTGGCCCCACCTAAAGATAGCTGAAGAAGAAGACTACATGCCTTTTCCTTTTTTTTTAGCTTATGCTGCAGCCCTTTTAAAAAAGAATAATATTAATGTTTTAGTTGTAGATGCTATTGCAGAGGGCATAAAGAATACTAAATTTTTAGATAAAATAAAGGGCTACAAGCCAAATATTGTCCTGCTTGAGGTGTCAACACCCTCTTTAAAGATAGACTTAGAGTGGGCATTGAAGATTAAAAAACTTGACAATAATATAAAGATTGCCCTTGCTGGATTGGATATGCATATAAGAAATCCAAAATTTTTAGAAAAAAACAAATTTATTGATTTTGTTCTTGTTGGCGAATATGAATTTACATTGGTTGGGCTTGTTAGGTGCCTGAAAAATAAAGATAACCTAAGCAAGGTCCTTGGTTTGATTTATAGGGATAGAGGAAGGGTTATTATAAACAAAAAAAGACCATTAGGAGATATTAATAAGTTGCCTTGGCCCTTAAGGGAACAGCTGCCAATGCACAAATATCATGACTGCCCGGGCGGAATACCCCTGCCAAGTGTCCAGGTGCTGGCCTCAAGA
This sequence comes from uncultured Methanosarcinales archaeon, assembly GCA_964403775.1. GTDB lineage: Archaea > Nanobdellota > Nanobdellia > Woesearchaeales > CG1-02-33-12 > CG1-02-33-12. The sequence goes on along the minus strand of CAYOHL010000051.1, from coordinate 2,399 downwards.
GGCTGCCTTTATAATTGCATATTCTGTGCTTGGCCCCAGATAATGTATCACGGAAGCAATTATAGGGCAAGAGACCCTATTGATGTTGTCGATGAGATGGAGTTCTTAGTAAGAAAAAAGGACTTTAAATCAGTTTATTTTGATGATGATACATTTAACATAGGCAGAGAAAGGATGCTGAAGATATGCAATGAAATTAAAAAAAGAAAGCTAATTGTGCCTTGGGCAATGATGGCAAGAGCAGACCTAATGGATAAAGGGCTTCTTGATGAAATGAAATCAGCAGGGCTCTATGCTATAAAATATGGCATTGAATCAGCAGTGCAGGAACTTGTTGACAATGCAAAAAAGGGCCTTGACTTAAAAAAAGCTGAAGAGATGATAAGGTACACAGATAAGATTGGGATAAAAACACACCTTACATTCATGTTCGGCCTGCCAGGAGAAACACATGAAACAATACAAAAAACAATAGATTTTGCCTTAAGGATGAATCCAGAGTCAGTGCAGTTTTCCATAACAACCCCTTTTCCAGGAACAGGCTATTATAAAGAGCTTGATAAAAAAAACATGCTTGTCTCAAAAAACTGGTCAGATTATGATGGAAACTTTAAAAGTGTTATTAAAACAGGGGAACTAAGTGCAAAAGAGCTGGAAAATGCAGTTAGAAAGGCCTATACTATATGGGCAGAACACTGCCAAAAAAGGGCTAAAAATAATAGTTCTTTAATTGCATTAAAGAAATGCTTAGATGAGCATGGGCCAAAATACACAGCTAAGAAAGTTGTGTCTAGAATTTTCAAAAAAGATTATGTGAACAAGAAAAAATGTGAACAAGAAGGAGCATCAAAGGAAAATCTTATTCTTAAAAGCTTTTATGATAATAGATTAGATCTTATCGGGGTTGTTGATGGAAGGCATGCTTTTACATTTCCAAACCTTGTGCAGATAGATTTGACTAATCAGTGCAACAACAGTTGTATTGGCTGCTGGTGCAATTCTCCGCTCTTGAAAGAAAGGAAAATATCAAAGGAGGAGAAAGAAAAAACTTTGCCTTATAATGTTGTAATTAATTTGATTGATGAACTAAAAAAACATGGGACTAAAGAAATCTATCTGGGCGGGGGCGGGGAGCCGTTTATGCACCCAAATATAATGGAAATCATTGGGTATATCAAAACCCATAGTCTAGTTTGTCACATAAACACAAATTTTACCTTAATTAATGAAAAAATTGCAGAAAGACTAGTTGATTTGGAAGTTGATCATGTTGCAGTAAGCCTATGGGCAGGTGATGCTGAAACCTATATCAAAACACATCCAAACCAGACAAAAAAGGTATTTTATCAGATAGGAAAAAACCTTAAATTTATTAAAAAATTAAAAAATGAAAAAAATCAAGAAAAGCCATTAATAAAAATTTACAATGTCGTTTCTAGCTTAAATTACATGAACATAGAAAAAATGGCAGAATTTTCCCATGAAACAGCAGATTCTGTTGAATTCTCAGTGATTGATGTTGTTAAAGGAAAAACAGACAGCTTATTGCTGAGTGAAAGGCAAAGAAAAGGACTTTTAAAAAAGAGCCTTGAATTAAAGGAGAAATATAAAAACAAAAAAGACTTTGTTATTTTCCGCTTTGACCAGTTTATTAAAAGAATATCAAATCCATTAGGTGTTAAAGGATTATATGATAAAGATGTAGTTGATTCTATACCATGCTATGTTGGTTGGACATTCTCAAGAATTCTTGCCAATGGTGATGTTATTCCTTGTTTAAAGGCGCATAAAAAGCCAATAGGAAATATATTAAAAACCAATTTTAGAAACATATTTTTCTCTGAGAAATACGGCAAGTTTAGATTTATGGCAAAAAATTTTAAAAAAAATGATGGGTTTTTCAAATGTATCAATTGTTATAAAACATGTGATGACTTAGGAAGAAATAATGAAATGCATAAACAAATTAACTCCTTAACTTCTAATGAGAAAGAAATGCTGGACTATGCAAGAGATTTAAGGACAATAAAGGGAATGATTGATTTCTTAAAAAAGAAAAAGATAAAAACAGGCTATTATGAGAAAGAGCAAAAAAAGATTTTGGATAATGTTCTAAACTGGGATATTAAAAAAATAAAGAATAAAATTAAATGCCTTATCAAAGCATTAAACAAAGAAGAGGGGGATTATGGATTTTATATAGAAAATGGAATGAATAAGGAGATTTATGTTCGGGCTGTGTCAATAATTTCAAAAAAGAGGGAGTTATTAGAACTTAAAGAAAGCTTTGAAAAGATAAAGGGGATGATTGGGTTTCTAAACAAGAAGGATATAAATACAATTAATTATGAGAAAGAGCAAAAAAAGATTTTGGATAATGTTCTAAACTGGGATATTAA
>CAYOHL010000050.1:0-5943 GCA_964403775.1 uncultured Methanosarcinales archaeon | reverse complement strand
TCAAACCAGCATCTTTAGATGCTGGTAGGAGTTTTCTGTGGATTTTTATGATTTTTAGCTTAGCCATCTTAAGCCCCGAGCCTCCTCATAACCAGCCAGATAATCAATACGATTAAGATAGCTAATATTACAAATAGTAGATAGTTTTGGCCTTTATTGTTCATTTCAATATTATTATGTTTTAATCTTTATATAATTTCTTTTTAGAAAAATAAAAATAAACAGATTATCTGCAAATTAAAGACAATCTCCGAAAACCTTTCGCTTTTTCTTTGTTAGAGCTTATAAATTATTGTTTTAATATATTAATTATGTGTTTTAACAAGACAATGCTCTTTTTGATTGTTCTCATCCTGATTAGCGGATGCTCTAATCTCAAACTAAATAAGGAAATCACAGAGCCAGAGCTTAAGGAATACAAGGATGTTCCAAAAGTTTTTTTCTGCCCAGTAGATGACTGCGAAGGAGAGCTTTTCAAGGCTATCAATAGTGCAAAAGAATCTGTTCACTGCGCTTTTTACGACCTTGACTTAGAAAGAATTATTGATTTGATGGGTGAGAAAAACAGAAGCATTGAGGTTAAGCTGGTAGTTGATGATGCTAATTTTGAAAATGTAAAGCATCTTAAATTTGCAAAAAAAGACCCATCTTACGGGCTGATGCACAACAAGTTCTGTATAATTGATGGTAAGGTTATTTTAACCGGCTCTTTTAACCCGACTGAGAACGGCGCATACAAGAACAACAATAATTTGGTTATAATTGAATCATTTTATTTGGCTAAAAATTATGAAGATGAGTTTAATGAATTATGGAACTCTGAGTTCAGAAAAGGAGATAATGTGATTTACCCTGAGTTTTATTTAAACAACCAGAAAATTGAAAACTATTTCTGCCCTGAAGACAACTGCGCCTATCATGTTGCTGAGGAAATAAAGAAAGCAGAAAACAATATCTATTTTATGGCCTTCAGCTTTACAAACAACAGGATTGCAACTGCAATTATTTTAAAGCATTACCAGGGCCTTGACATAAAAGGGGTTTTTGAGGCAAGGCAGGTATCTAAATACTCCAAATTCAGCCTTCTGGAATACCAGGGAATTAATGTAAAAAAAGACAGCAATAAGGCCAATATGCACCATAAAGTTTTCATAATAGACAACAGAACAGTAATCACTGGCTCATTCAACCCAACAGAAGGCGCTGACACAAGAAACGATGAAAATTTGTTGATAATGCATGACAAGACCATAGCAAGTCTTTTTCTTCAGGAGTTTGAAAGGGTTTATGGCCAAGGACTTTCTGATTAATCAACCCGAAAGATAAAAAAACAAGATTTATTTAAATCCTATTAATGTCTTCTGAGAGCTAATATCTCTTAGTTGTTTTTGCATGAAATCAAAAACAGGAGTTAGTATATAGCCTTTTTTCATATCTCCTAAAACAGCACATTTATCTGGATTATTCCAATAGTAATATGCTATGTATGCACAGAATATTGCATCAACCAAATCCTCATAATTTTTTAATGCCTGTGCTTTTAGCTTTTTAACATCTTTCTCTAAAATTTCCTTTGGCAAAACCAATGATGGTTTAGCATGTTCAAGATTCTTTAGACAAGATTGATATTTTCTGAATTCTCTCCACCTAAATTCATAATCCCTTCTGGGCTTGGCTTTATACCTTAGTATTTTGTTTAGCTTAAATAAAACAACCATTGATGGATGCGGAAAAACCTCAAAGAATTTTCTTTTTGTTTCAAACCTCTCTATATATGGACTGTGTTCAAATTTATTTTTCTCCAATAGCCTGCTTATTTCCTCTCCCCTGATTTTTCCACTCCACTGGCTTAATCTTTTTCTATTTGATGGATGAGCCCCTGCATCATATTTTTTGAATAAGATTCCAACCAGTTTTTCTGCTTCTCTTCTTCCCTCTTCATTTGGCACTATCAGGGGAGCATCTATTGCTATAAACGCGTTTTGGTTTTTGACTATTTTTTTGATATAATCTAAAATATCTTTATCTGAGGATACTATATCACCATAGCAAAAATCTGCCTTATTTTTATTTCCCCTTAGGATTGCTATGCCTGTTCCATTTTTTTCAGACCATGCTAGGTCAATCCCCACAAAAAACATAACCATAACAATAAAATTATAGTCTCTCTTTTTAATTGTTACTATTAACAAGGCCAGGGTCAGATTTCAAACAACATATGCAATCTTTAAGGACTGAAACTAGTTTAATTAACCTACTTAATAGTTAAAGATAGTTAATTTCTACTGCCAAAGATTTATTTATTTATTTAATAATCCTTCTACAACATGGAAGATAATAAATCAGATGAATCTGAGAATTCAAAAGATTTTATATGCCCTCATTGCGGAAGGAAAATAAATAATAATGTTGTTGTAAGGGGTTTTTCTGTTATATGTCCATACTGCGGAATGCCCCTCTAAAAGAAAGATTTTTAAAGAGGTTTTCTTTCTCGGCTGTTATGAAAAAACCAAACCCTGATTTGCCAAAGCTTACAAGGAATGACCAAGAGGTTCTTAAGATTATCATTCTCCAGGCAAAGATACCTGACACTGAAATAGCCAAGAAAATAGGCATTTCCCCGCAGGCTGTTTTCAAAATAAGGAACAAGCTTGAAAAATCAGGAATAATCAAGGGCTACAGCCCGATTATCAACCTTAAAAAAATAGGCATTAATATTATGGCAATGCTTATAATAAAGCTTACACCTGAGGTATGGGGCCACTATACTGATGAGGAGATATCAGAAAGGATCAAGAAGATTCCTTATGTTATCAATGCCTATAGGGTTCCTGAATCAAACGTCACACATATAATCCTTATGGCTTTCAGGGATCTTGAACAGATGGATAAATACCTGACAGGAATACAGACAAGCTTTGCAAGAGAAATAGAAATACAAAATATATACCCCTTTTCTGTTGATAAGATAATAACACAAAGCACCCTTGGATTGCTCTATGAGATTCTTGACAAAAAAGAGTTCCCAATAAGCGAGTTTTTTCTGAAGAAGATTAATGATAAGGCAGATAAAAAAATTTAACGGTTTTATTCAAAAAAGTTGATTTGTTCTACCTAAGGTTTATTTACCTATTCCTACTACTCAGGCAAAAACCGTCAGGAAAATGGTTTTAATGGCAGGGAAAAACAGAGACAAAGATACAAGAGTTAGGAGTGATTAAAAGCAAGAGGCAGGGAGCTTTAAAAAACAAAAAGAAAATACTTTAGCAGAAAAATACCAAAACAAATAAGGGGGTAAAAAATGAGAAAAAAGCAAAAGAAGGAAGAGGTTGAAGAAGAACAGGAAGAATATGAAGAAACAGAGAATGAGGAAGAAAAGGAGGATTATTAAAGACAAAGGTAGCTTATCTAGGGGGTTAGAAAATGGCTAAAAAGGCAAAAGAAAAGAAAAAATAACTATTAAGGTGGCTTAGGATATCTCTCTAAGCCACATAAATTTTTATAGGAGTTGATTATTCTTAATTTTGGTGGTAAAAAATGGCAAAGATACACACAAGAATAAAAAGAAGGCTGGGATTAAGCACACACTTAAGGCATTACCTGCATTTTCATCCCGGAACAAGAAGGAGCAGGCCAAAGACCTTTGCTACAGAAGAAACTGCAAACAAATGGGCAGCAGAGCACAACCTCGGCCCAGAGCAATACTTTCTAAAGCCAGCCAAAAACAACAAAAAATTCACAGTAGTGATAAAAAATGGGCAGAATAAAAACAGTGCAGATAAAAAGAATAACAAACAAACTCATGGAACTTCACAGAGATAAGTTCACTGACAGCTTTGAAAAGAACAGGGAAATAGTTGACAAACTGGTAATTGCAGAGTCAAAAAAACTCAAGAATATAATCGCTGGCTATATAACAAGGCTCAAGAAAAAACCCTCTGATGATATGATTCTTTAATTGCAAATAGGGAAAACATTAAATAGGACTTCTGCAAATCCCCTTATATTAAAAAGGTGGTCCAAATGGATGAATCTGATAATTATTGCGTAAAGGACATCAAATTAGCTAGCCAAGGTGAAATGAATATTGAGTATGCTGAAAGAGAGATGAAAGCCCTTATGAAAGTTAGGCAAAGGTTCAGCAGGGAAAAGCCGTTAAAGGGTGTAAGAATTGGAATGGCACTTCATCTTACAAAGGAAACAGCTGCTTTAGTCAAAACCTTAAAAGCAGGCGGTGCTGATGTTGCTATTTGCTCCTGCAATCCATTAAGCACCCAGGATGATGTTGCAGCTACTCTTGCAAAACAAGGATTTAAAGTTTATGGCTATAAAGGCGAAACAACAAATGACTATTATAAATTCATAAAAAAAGTAATTGAGTTTAAGCCAAACATAACAATAGATGATGGCTGTGATTTAGTCAGCGAGATACACAAAAACCACAAAGAACTGATTCCAAACATAATCGGTGGCTGCGAGGAAACCACAACAGGAGTCATCAGATTAAGGGCAATGGAGAAAGACAATGCATTAAAATACCCGATAATTGCTGTGAATGACAATAAAACAAAGCACCTTATAGACAATTATTATGGAACTGGCCAGAGCACTATTGATGGCATACTAAGAGCCTCAAACATCTTGATTGCAGGAAAAACCGTTGTAATAGCCGGCTATGGTGACTGCGGAAAAGGATTTGCCCTAAGAGCCAAAGGGCTTGGGGCAAAGGTAATATTAACAGAGGTTGATCCATTCAGGGCAATGCAGGCATTATTTGACGGCCATAGTGTAATGCCAATGCAAGAGGCAGCTCCATTGGGGGACTTGTTTGTTACTTTAACTGGAGATATAAATGTTATAACACTAGAACACATGAAGCTTATGAAAGACGGCGCAATAGTTGCAAACTCAGGCCACTTTGATGTTGAGATTGACTTAAAGTCATTAAAAAAAGCAGCAAAAAGCAGGAGGGTAAGGCCATTCCTTGATGAATATACGCTTAACAAAAAAAGGATTTATGTTGCAGCAGAAGGCAGGCTTGTTAATCTTGCAGCTGCAGAGGGCCACCCATCAACTGTTATGAGCTTGTCTTTCTGCGGCCAGTCATTGGCAGTTGAATACTTGACAAAAAATAAGGGAAAGCTTCCTATAAAAGTTATAACCCTGCCAGAGGAGATTGATGAAAAAATATCATGGCTACAGTTAGAGGCCATGAACATAAAGATTGACCAACTTAGTGAAGAGCAGAAGAAATATCTTGAATCATGGCAAGAGGGGACTTAAACCTGAGTTTTTAAAATCATTTTCCTTATGCAGGTATGCTACTTTCCCCTTTTTTATGATATAACAATCACCATCAAATTTCATAAAAGAAACTTCTGGGTGGTATATAGAAAAATAAAGCATTGCTTTTGACTTGGTTCCAATCTCAGGGGTATTGCTTATGGGATAACCTGTTTTTTCAATAAGTTTAATATCATCATTAACACCAAATTTTATATATAAATCCTCAAAATCAATTGGAATAATAAGTCCATTGTTTGTTATATTTCCTGAAGTTCTATCTAAAACAAAAATACCTTCGTGATTTACTGCTCTATAAAGCATATCAATCCGTATAAAATTATTATAAATATTGATAGGAGGAGTCATCTTCCCACATATGTCTGTTCTAGGATTTCTTATATTGAGTTTATCTTTTTCTCCTTTCTTCTTGGAAGTATAATATTTAAATAATGCTCTTTCGATAAACAAAAAGACAAATGAGTGTTCATGTAGTGGGTTTTTTCCATCTTTTGTTTTATAGTTTAATATTTCACCTAATTTATTAAACGCCCTAAACTCGTCAGGTTCTATTATGCTATTCACATAGGAATCTATTGTTTTTCCTGTTTCTATTCTATCCGGAGTAAGAATTTCTGCCATATTTTTAGTATACTAATC
>CAYOHL010000049.1:0-6065 GCA_964403775.1 uncultured Methanosarcinales archaeon | reverse complement strand
ATTGTGTTAAGTAAACAATGTCATCAAAGTATTTAACCTCGAACAAAGTTGAGCCACCTTCACAGCTAGTAGGTGAAAACATAGGCGAGTGTGTTTCATAAAAGCCGAGGTCATTGAAAAACTTCCTTATTGCCTGAAAAACAGCAGACCTTATTTTCAAGATTGCAGTCATCTTTCTTGACCTTAGCCATAAATGCCTGTTATCCAATAAAAATTCAGGGCTCTGGTCTTTTGTTATTGGGAATGTGTCGCTTTCTCCTACAATATTTAATGAAGAAACAGCTATCTCAAATCCAGTTGGGGCCCTTTCATCTTTTTTTATATTTCCAGCTATTTCAAGAGAGCATTCTATTGTTACATTTAAAGCTTTTTTCCAAAGTTCTTTATTTACCTTTGATTTTTCAACAACACACTGTATAATGTCTGTTGAATCCCTTAATGTTATAAAGGCCATCTTGTTGCTGCTTCTAAAACGATAGCACCATCCCCTTATGTTTACTTGGCCAGTTTGTTTTTCCATTGCCTGTTTGATTGATATAAATTCCATAAATCTACACCAAAACATAATAGAAAGGCGTTATTTATAAAATTTTGTAAAATTAGGAAAATATTTAATAAAAGGCTTATTCTTTTGTTTTATGTTCAAGATTCAATATGAGGATGAAAAGAGCAATGCAAGGGCAGGCCTGTTGAAAACAACGCATGGCAAGTTAGAAACACCTTTCTTCATGCCTGTTGCAACAAAGGCAATAGGAAAATATATTGGAACCTTTGATTACAATGAAATAAATGCAAATGCAATAATATGCAATGCCTTTATTCTTTCCTTGAGGCCAGGCATAGAAGTAATAAAAAAAGCAGGCGGTTTGCATAAATTCATGAACTTTGACAAGACAATATTTACAGACTGCGGCGGATTCCAGATGCTAAGAAAAAGTTTTTTGCAAGGCTCGACAAAAAAAGGAATTTATTTTACAAATCCATTTGACAACTCAACAGAGTTTGTAATCCCAGAAAAAATAATGCATATTGAACAAACAATTAATTCAGATGTTGCAATGGTTTTAGATGATGTCTCTCCTTACGGGGCTTCATATGAGCAGTTTGTCAATTCCCTGAAAAACACAATGGTTTGGGCAGAGCAATGCAAAAAATACCACAGAAATAAAAAGCAGTTATTGTTCGGCATTGTGCAGGGCGGTTTTTTCAAGGATTTAAGAGAGGAAAGTGCAAAATTTACAAGCTCTCTTGATTTTGACGGAATAGCTATTGGCGGACTAGCAATAGGAGAGCCAATAAAAGAAATGTTCAAAGCTATAAACTATGCAATGCCTTATATCACAAAGGAAAAAATACATTATATCATGGGAGTTGGGAGCCCTGACCATTTACTGGAATGCATAAGCAAGGGCATTGATTGCTTTGATTCTGTCTTTCCAACGCAGAATGCAAGGCACAACACATTATTCACTTTAAATGGCAAGATTTCAATAAAAAAAGCAAAGTACAAGTTTGACTTAAGCCCAATTGACAAAAACTGCAGCTGCAAAATATGTGAAAATCTGACAAGAAGCTACCTGCATCATCTGGCCAAGATAGATGACCCAGAGGCAAAGAGGTATATGCAGCACCATAATCTTTATTTCACTTTAAATCTTATGAAAAAAGCCAGAACAGCAATAAAAGAGGGCCAGTTTGAAAAATTCAAAAAAGAATTCGAGCAAAGATTCAATAAAAAAGAAAAATAATTACTTTTTCTTGATTAAGGTCGATTTTATATGAAGCTCTTTTAACTGGGCCTCGTCAACTTCTGAAGGGGCCTCGTCCATCAAGGACATTGCTGCCTTGTTCTTTGGAAAGGCAATAACCTCTCTTATTGAGTCATTTTTTGTTAGAATAGCTATTATCCTGTCAACGCCAAATGCAATTCCTCCGTGGGGAGGAGCGCCATACTTGAATGCATTCAGCAAAAAGCCAAACTTGCTCTCTGCCTCTTGCTTCTTAATTCCCAAAACATTGAACATCTTTTCCTGGATTTCCCTGTTATGGATTCTTATAGAGCCTCCGCCAAGCTCCACACCATTAAGCACAAGGTCATATGCCTTTGCCCTTACTTTTGCAGGGTCTTTTTCCAAGAGTTTTAAATCCTCATCTTTTGGAGAGGTAAATGGATGGTGGACAGCAACATGTTTCTCAAGGTTTTCATCATACTCAACAAGAGGAAAATCCAAAACCCACAAGAAATTATAAACATTATCATTAATCAAGCCTAGTTTATCAGCAAGCTTTAATCTTAAGTTTCCAAGTGCAGCGTCAACAACAAAATGCTTGCGGTCAGCAACAAACAATATCAAGTCATTTTTCTTGGCATCTGTGCCTTTTATTATTTTTTTCTGTGTTTCATCATTAAAGTATTTTACAACAGAGCTCTCAAGCTTTTCATTCATCTTCATCCATGCGAGTCCGTTTGCACCATATATCTGAACTAGATTAGTTAGCTCATCAATATCTTTTCTTGAGAAATTTGCACAGCCCTTTGCATTTATGCACTTGACTTTCCCGCCTTTCTTAATAATATCATTAAAAACACCAAAATCAGAGCCCTTTACAAGGTCATTTGCCTCTATCAGCTCTAATCCAAATCTTGTGTCTGGCTTGTCAGAGCCAAATCTTGACATTGCATCTTTATGACTGATTCTTGTAAATGGAATCTTAACATCAATATTAAGTGTTTTTTTCCACAAGTCTTTTATCATACTTTCTACAAGCTCAAAAACATCATTTTCCTCAACAAAGCTCATCTCAATATCTATTTGCGTAAATTCTGGCTGCCTGTCTGCCCTTAAGTCCTCATCCCTGAAGCAGCGGGCAATCTGAAAATACTTGTCAAAGCCGCTGACCATCAAAAGCTGCTTAAATAACTGCGGGCTTTGGGGCAGTGCAAAAAACTTTCCAGGATGCACTCTTGATGGGACAAGATAGTCACGGGCACCCTCTGGAGTTGATTTAGCCAGTATTGGTGTTTCTATCTCTAAAAATCCATTTTTGTCAAGAAAATCCCTGACAGCCTTAACAGCAATATGCCTTGTTAAGATATTTTTCTGCATTACAGGCCTTCTTAAATCAAGATACCTGTATTTAAGCCTCATATCCTCATTTATTTTTGTGTTTTCCTCTATCTCAAGAGGCGGAACATCTGATTTGTTAAGTATGTTGAGCTCATCAACCAAAACCTCTATTTCCCCTGTTTTTAATTTTGGGTTTATCATGCCCTTTTTTCTGCTCCTTATCTTGCCTTTTATCTCAAGAACAAACTCGCGGCCAATGTGCTCAGCCATTTTATGAGTATCTTTATTGTGCGAGGGGTCAAAAACTATTTGTGTTAGGCCATGCCTGTCTCTAAGGTCAATAAAAATTAACCCGCCATGGTCTCTTCTGCTCTGTGTCCAGCCACAAAGCACTACTGTCTTGCCTATATCTTTTTTTGTAAGCTCTCCGCAGCTATTTGTTCTTCTCATATTATCCCTTTTTAAAAGAATTATATATATTCTATATAAAGATTGTGGTATAAAAAATCCTTACCAGTCAAGGTCATTTAAATCCTGTGCCAAACTATCCAAATCCTGTATATCTAAATCATCATCCATTGCTTCAATATCAGAGATGTCTGTAGATATTTCATTAACTGCTTCATCTCCTTTTTCCTCAGGAGATGGTTGTTCTTCAGGTGTTGGTTCTACAGCAGTTTTTGTGCAGCCAGCAACAAAGAACATTGTTATAATTATTAAAATCAGCATGAAAATCATTTTTTTCTGCATCATTACATCACCTTTTTTATTCAATAATTGTGGTTATTTAAATAATTTGCTTTGTTTTAGGAATCTATTTATCTACTTCAGAATAAGAAAACTTAAATAAGCATAATTATCCCAAGATTTAAGGAATATGGAAACTTCAACAATTGTTTTTGGCATTATTGGTGGGCTTGCATTATTTATATATGGTATTCACTTATTAAGCGAGGGCCTGCAAAAGGCTGCTGGCAGAAAATTAAAGACAATATTAGAAAAATTAACAGACAGGCCGATTAAGGGAATTTTAGGCGGGGCCATTATTACAGCAATAATCCAGAGCAGCAGCATAACAACAGTAACATTAGTTGGATTGATTAATGCTGGCCTTATGACATTAGAGCAATCAGTTGGTGTTATAATCGGCAGCAATATAGGAACAACAGTTACTGCACAGTTAGTTGCATTCAAAGTTGGAAAGTATGCTTTGCCAATAATTGCAATAGGCACAGCATTATTACTTATAGGAAAAAAGAAAAAAACACATTATATTGGCCAGGTTTTTTTGGGTTTTGGTCTTCTTTTCCTGGGAATGAACCTTATGGCAGATGGAGCAAGGCCGCTGCAGGACTCTGTGTTTTTCTTGAATATGATAACCAGTTTTTCTGAAGTACCTGTTTTAGGGGTTTTGGCTGGAGCATTGTTCACTGGAATTATCCAGAGCAGCTCTGCAACATCTGGACTAGTTATTGCAATGGGAATGGAGAATATTATTAATTTAAAAGCAGCTATTGCCATAATTATAGGTGCTAATATTGGAACATGTGTTACTGTTCTTATTGCCTCTATTGGCTCTTCAATATCCTCAAAAAGGGCTGCCTGGTTTCATCTTATATTCAAAATAATAGGAGCCGTAATTTTTATTCCGTTTATCTCATTATTTACAAATCTTGTTTCTCTGACGTCAAATAACCTTCCAAGGCAGATTGCCAATGCCCACACTTTATTTAATGTTTCTACTGCATTTTTGCTATTGCCCTTTATCTTTGTCTTGATTAGTTTTCTTAAAAAACTGATCCCTGGAAAGGATGTAAGGATTGATAGGGGAACTAAATTTCTGGAGAAAAGGGTCTTAAATATGCCGTCCATTGCTTTGTCGCAGGCTGGAAGAGAAACAGTAAGAATGGCAAGGATAACACAGGTTATGCTAAAAGAAAGTGAGATTGCTTTCCTAGAGGGAAGAAAAGATCTTATTAATATTGTTCTTAGAAAAGAAGATGCTGTTGATGAGATATTCAGGGCCTTAAATGACTATTTGAGCAGGATATCTGAGAAAGCCTTAAACAAGCAGGATACAAAAAAACTTGCAATCCTTATGCACAGTGTAGGCGATATTGAAAGAGTAGGAGACCATGTTAATAATATTGTTGAGCTTCTTGAGAGAAAAAACAGGGAAAAACTGAAATTTTCAAGATATGCAATGAAGGAATTAAGAGCAATGTTTGAAAGCGTAGAGGTTGTTTATGACAAGGCAGTAACTGCCTTAAAAAATGATGATAAAGCTGTTGCATTAGAGATTGGCGAGCTTGAGATGGATGTTGACAAAAAAGAAAAAGAGTTTGAAAGAAACCATATAGAAAGATTAAAAAAGAAAATCTGCAATCCATCTTCAGGCATAATCTTTGTAGATACCTTGCGTAATCTTGAAAGGATAAGCGACCATGCAACCAATATTGGCAATGCTGTTATTGCAGGGTTTTAAAAAATAAAAAAATAAAAATTATTGTATTCTAATTTCCTCGGAAATAATCAAGGTTTGCTCCATTGGCTCGTCACTGCCTGGTTTGGTTCCTTTTTCATATACATTAACCTTGTAAGTTCCAGAAGGGATATTTTTAAGCTTTGCCTCTATTTCGGAGAAACAAATGCATTTGCATCCAATTCCAGTCCATACCTCATATATATTTATTGTAAAATCCCCAATTTCTTTCTCAATTTCAACTTTTCTGCAGCAAAGATGATTAAGTGCCCTTGAATAAACAACATTGTTTCCATTAACCTCAATTGTTGGCTCTTTTTCAGTTCCTTCACCAACTGGTTTTGTTGTTGTGCCTTTTTCTGTTTCAGCACATCCTTTTATTGAGGATGAAAGAATTATATTTTCTTCTTCGTCTTCTTCTTCAATTACCTCATAATCATCCTCATCATCCTCTGTTTCAGGTGTTATCTCTCCGCCTGCTAGTTTTATATCTCTTACTATTTCAACAAGAAGTT
>CAYOHL010000048.1:0-6451 GCA_964403775.1 uncultured Methanosarcinales archaeon | reverse complement strand
ATAAAAATCTTTTGACAGGAAAATAATAACTCTACAAACCTTATTGATTTTAAGATTAAAATATAATATTTAAATATTTTCTGAAAAACTAATCAAAAGCTTTAAAAGCTATGGATTTCTTTTTTATAGTATGGTGCTTTATATTTACTCAAATGTTATTGGGGCATTTGTGTTCAACACAGGCCTCAGAATAGTTGACAAGCTGTTGTTTGATGAGAAAAACATAGTTGGTAATGCGGCAAGGATTGAAAAAGGAGAGTGGCTTGATGAGGAAAAGGCCTTAATTAAAAAGCACGGCCATAAGATAATATACTTAGGAAAAAAGAAAACCGAAGTAAAAGGCATAGAATTCTCAAAAGACGATAACTTTGGATTGGTAAATGAAAGGATTTCTCAAATTCCAAATTTTTACCAGCTGATGAGAAATGCAGGAATTACCATAGCAAAAAATAAGATAAAAAACTCAGTAAAGCAGGACACTTTGATAATACAGGCAATAAACAATATTGATGAATTAGACCGGGTTGCAAATACATTGATAAAGAGATTAAGGGAATGGTACGAGCTTTATTTGCCGGAGTTCTCAAAAAAAATAAAAGACAATGAAAAATTTGTTGAATTAATTCTTAAAAAGAAAAAAACAGAGCTTTTGAAAGAAATAAATTTAAGCAGTGAAAGCAGCATGGGAGCAGACTTAAGCCAGAATGATTTAAAGCCAGTTAATGAGCTTGCAGAAAGGATCTTGTCATTATACAAATTAAGGCAATCGCAGTCAGATTACCTTGAATTAATGATAAAAAAAACATATCCGAACATGTATGCAATTACAGGCTCGCAGATAGGGGCAAAGCTGATAAGCTTTGCAGGAAGCTTTGAAAAGCTTGCAAAATTCCCTGCATCAACAATCCAGTTATTGGGAGCAGAAGAGGCATTGTTCAGGCATCTGAAAACCGGGGCAAAATCACCAAAATATGGAATATTGCATGAACATCTTCTTGTAACCCAGGCAAAAGCATCTGAAAGAGGAAAGATAGCAAGGGCATTAGGAGATAAGATTTCAATAGCTGTAAAGGTTGATTTTTTCAAGGGAAATTTTATCGGAGAAAAACTAAAAAAGGATTTAGAGAAAAAATTCACCAAAAAGAAAAAATGATAATCAAACAAAAAAGGCTTCAGGGAGTTTATGAATCAGAAAGGGGAAAGAAAAGACTATTAACAGTAAACCTTTCTCCTGGAAAAAGGGTTTATGACGAAGCCCTGGTTAGGGATAATGGAATTGAATACCGCGAGTGGAATCCCAGAAAAAGCAAGCTTGCAGCTGCAATAATGAAAGGGGCATCTCAAATAGGGGTTAAGCCAGCAAGCATTGTGCTTTACCTTGGTTGCGCATCCGGGACAACTGCATCGCATGTATCTGATATTGTTGGAAAAAAAGGTTTTGTTTTTGCGCTTGACTTTGCGCCAAGAGTAATGAGGGAAATGGTTTTTGTATGTGAGCAAAGAAGCAATATAATGCCGATAATGGCAGATGCAAACAACACTGAAAGCCTTGAAAAATACATAACAATGGCTGATGTAGTGTTTCAGGACATTGCCCAGAAACAACAGGCAGAGATATTCCTAAAGAACTGCAGAAAATTCCTCAAAAAAGGAGGATTTGGTCTTTTAAGTGTCAAGGCAAGAAGCATTGATGTTGCAAAAAAGCCAAAATTGGTTTTCCAGGAAGTAAGAGAGAAGCTTGAAAAAGAGCTTGTAATAGTTGATTACAGGACACTTGAGCCATTTGAACTAGATCACTGTATGTTTATATGCAAGAAGAAATAATAAGAAATAAATACCAACATATTATTTAAACAAAAATGAGCCTAAAGCTGTATAATACCTTAACAAGGAAAAAACAGAAATTTAAGGAGATAAAGAAAGGATATGTTAACATGTATAGCTGCGGCCCAACTGTCTATAACTTTGCCCATATAGGCAACTTCAGGGCAATGATTTTCTCAGACTTAGCCAGAAGGTACATAAAATATAAAGGTTACAAACTAAAGCATGTGATGAACATAACAGATGTGGATGATAAAACAATAAGAAACTCAAAAAAAGAGGGCGTAACACTAAAGGAATTCACAGAAAGATACACAAAATACTTTTTTGAGGATTTAGAGACATTAAATATTGAAAAGGCTGATTTTTACCCGAAGGCAACCGAGCATATAAAAGAAATGGTTAATTTGATTAAAAAAATCCTTGATAAAGGATATGCATACAAGGCAGATGATGCAATCTATTTCAATATAAAAAAATTTAGGGATTATGGAAAATTATCTCATCTTAAAATAGATGAGCTAAAAGTAGGAGCAAGAGTTGCAGCTGATGAGTATGACAAGGACAATGCCCATGATTTTGCACTTTGGAAATTCTGGGATGAAAATGATGGTGATGTTTTCTGGGAAACTGAGCTAGGAAAAGGCCGCCCTGGATGGCACATTGAGTGCTCTGCGATGAGCATGAAATACCTGGGCAAAAGCTTTGACATTCACACAGGAGGTGTTGATTTAATATTCCCTCATCATGAAAATGAAATAGCCCAGAGCGAGGCAGCAACAGGAAAACAGTTTGTAAAATACTGGCTTCATAACGAGCATTTGCTGGTTGAGAATAAGAAAATGAGCAAAAGCCTTGGAAATTTCTATACATTAAGAGACCTTCTTGAAAAAAGGTATAACCCGATGGCGATAAGATATGTTTTAATGGCAACACACTACAGGCAGAAGCTTAACTTCACATTTGAAAGCCTGGAGGCTGCTGATAATGCCATAAAGAGGCTTAATGAGTTCACGGAAAAGCTTGATACTTTCAGTCAAGGCAAACACAATCCTAAGATAGCTGGGATTGTTGAAAAGGCAAGAAATGATTTTGAAGAGGCAATGGATGACGACTTTAATGTTTCAATTGCATTGTCTGTTATGTTTGATTTTGTAAAAAAAGTCAATAGTTTTCTTATGAATGATAAGATGAGCAAAGATAACACCAAAAAAGCAATAAAACTCATGCACAGCTTTGATTCTGTTTTTGGAATATTAAAAAAACAGAAAAAAGAGGAGTTAAGCAAAGAAATAAAACAGCTCATAGAAAAAAGGCAGGAAGCAAGAAAAAACAATAACTACAGGTTAGCGGACAAGATAAGAGACCAACTAAAGGAAAAGGGAATTATCCTGAAAGACACCAGGCAGGGCATTAGATGGGAAAGAGTAACCACCAATAAATAGAAATTTTTAAATAATAGCATTATTTTCAGCTATAGGCATAAAAAATGGTTTTTAAAAAAATGAATAGGCCTTTGCTAAAACCAAGTTCAAACTTAAAACAGATGTCTCAAGGAGAGTATATTCCGCCGCAATACTTAATACATGCTTCTATACCCAAAATCAGCATGCCTTACTTATTGGTTATTGGGGATGTTTCTATAGGTGATTATAATATAATAACCTATGCAACAGAAGAAGATGCAAGAAAAAAGCAAATTAAAGAAGAGGGTCTTGCAAGAATCCTAAGGGCTTTTCCTATCAGAAAAATTAAACCAAGACCCAAAAACATAGAGGGCTTCGCTGTTTACAGAACGACAGACAAGGATTACAATTTATTCACAATCTTGTCACAGGATGATGTTTTTCTTGGAAGCAACCCAAAAATACAACTAAAAAATGCAATGAAAAGAAAAGAGAAATACACAGCAAACCTCAAGGGTGAAAAAAATCCTGTTTATGGAATGTTTAGGGATGACCAGATTATAATCAGTGCTTTGGTTCATGTTAATTAAAATGAAGTGCTTACATATTAATTCCTAGTTTAATATTTGAGTTAGGGCATTCCAGCCCTGCTTTATCACCAAAAACAATCTCTTCTGCCTTTACTGTTGCTTTTATGTCTTTTAGCACGGAATTAAGAATTTTCTTTGCTCTTTCATCGCACTTGATTGTTAGTGTTTGTATTGGCTTGTTTAATGAGAGGTTTTTTTCTGACTTGAACTTTCTCACAGCTGAAATAATGCTAACTGCATCATCGCCTGCTTTTTCATTTTTTTCATCAACAAGCTTTTTGTCATATTTTGGCCACTCAGAAACATGAATGCTTTTTAATCCCTCAGCATCTGCAAAATAAAGATGGTAAATCTCCTCTGTAATATGGGGCATTATTGGGGCCATTAGCTTTAATATAGCAAGATTGACTGTGTAAAGAGTGTATTTTGCTGACTCAACAGATTCTTTGCTATAATTTTTAGAGTTGTAAAGCCTGTCTTTAACCATTTCAAGATAGTTGTCGCAAAATTCTTTCCAGAAGAATTTTTCTGTTTCTGATTTTGTTCTTGAGAAATCATACTCTAAAAATGAATCAGTGCATTCTTTAACTAGCTTGTTAAGCTTTGAAAATATCCATCTGTCAATAATTTCAAGCCTTGTTTTCCTTGGCTTATAATTTTTTAGGTTAATTATTGTGAACTTTGACGCATTCCACATCTTTGTCATCATTTTCCTTCCAGAAACAAGCTCTTTTTCCTGGTATGGAACATCTGAGCCGAGCTTTGCAGATGCTGCCCAAAAGCGCATTGCATCTGTTCCATGTTTTTCCAAAACAGCCTTTGGCTCAACAATATTGCCCTTGCTCTTGCTCATTTTCTTACCTTTTGGGTCAAGTGCATGGCCGTTTATCATCACATCCTTCCATGGCAGCTTTTTTTCATGCAGGAGCATCTTTACAACTGTGTTGAAAAGCCAAAAAGTTATTATATCATGGCCATTGCTTCTTAATGAGAAAGGCACAATCCTATTGAAAAACTTGCTGTCTTCTTTCCACTTTGTTGCAATCATCGGGCTTAGGCTTGAGGTAGCCCATGTGTCAAATACATCCTTCTCAGGTATTAATTTACTGCAGCCGCATTTTGGGCATTTGCTTACAGGCGGCTTGTCAACAGTTGGGTCAACTGGCAAGCTTTTTTCCTTTGCAATAATCACTTCATCGCATTCTTCACAATACCAGACTGGAATTGGAACACCGTAAAGGCGCTGCCTTGACAGGCACCAGTCCCACTGCAAGCCGTTAATCCAGTTGTCATACCTGACTTTCATATGCCTTGGATGCCAGTTTAGTTTATTTCCAGCATCAAGCAATTTGTCTTTAATATCAAGGTATTTCAGAAACCATTGCTTTGTTAAAAGGAACTCAACCTCTGTACCGCAGCGCTCGTGAACATTTAATGTATGGGCTATCTGCTCTTGTTTTACAAGCAGGTTGTTTGATTTTAAATCCTGAATTATTTTTTCCCTTGCTTCATTTATTTTTAGCCCGTTATATTTGCCTGCAAGCTCATTCATCAAGCCATTTATGTTTATGCTTATTCTTAATTTTAAATTATATGCGCTCCACCACTCAATATCAACCAAATCGCCGAAAGTGCAGCACATAACAATGCCTGTTCCTTTTTCAGGATCTGCTCTTCTGTCTGCTATTATTGGGACTTTGTAGTTAAATAAAGGAACAACTGCATTCTTTCCAACAAGCTCTTTATGTTTTTTATCGTCTGGATTTACAAAAACAGCAACGCATGATGAAAGCAGTTCAGGCCTTGTTGTTGCAATCTCTAGTTTTTTATCAGAATTTTCAATCCCAAAATAAATATAATTAAAAGAGCTTGTTTTTTCCTTGTCCTCAAGCTCAACCTGCGCAATTGCTGTCTGGCACTTGGGGCACCATATTGTTGGGGCCTCTTTTCTGTACTCGCGCCCTTTTTTGTATAATTCAATAAAAGACCGTTGCGATGTTTTTCTGCACCACTCATCAATTGTCCTGTAGTTAATTGACCAGTCTGGTGATATCCCCAGAGATGCCCAGTCTTTTTTAAGCTCTTTTTCAGCTTCCCTTGTTTGATTAAGGCAAAGCTTGATAAAATCAGGCCTTGGAATATCTCTAGCTCTTATATTGCATTTCTCCTCAACAAAACGCTCTGTTGCAATTCCATTGTCATCAAAGCCAAAGGGGTAAAAAATATTCTTGTTAAGCATTCTTTGGAATCGCATGACATAGTCTGCCTGAGAGTAAGCTAATGCATGGCCTATATGCATCTTACCCGAAACAGTAGGTGGGGGGGTGTCGCATGAAAACAGCTCTTTCTTTGACTTAGGGTCAAATTTGTAGATTCCCTGTTTTTCCCAGTAGGCCTGCCATTTCTTTTCTGCCTGCTTTGGCTCGTAATGCTTTGGTAGCTCCATTTTATATATGGCAATACAGTTATTATATAAAGTTTTTGCTGAATAAAATTTATTCCCTTTTCCAGAGGACCTTTTTATCGCCTGAGTAAACGCCTAGCCTGGTCATCTGGTTGAACTGCTGGCCAGATAGTATAAGGAAATCAATGTTAAAGCCATGCCTTTGCTTTATATCTAATGCTATCTCA
>CAYOHL010000047.1:0-6558 GCA_964403775.1 uncultured Methanosarcinales archaeon | reverse complement strand
GTTAATGACAAGGATTAATAAAATTGTAATAAAAGGCTTTAAATCATTTGCAAAGAGAACAGAGCTGTTGTTCAACAATAATTTCAACTGCATTCTTGGCCCGAATGGCTCTGGAAAGTCAAATATTATGGATAGCATATGCTTTGTACTCGGAAGGGTAAGCTCAAAAAGCCTCAGGGCTGAAAAATCTGCAAATCTTATTTATGATGGCGGAAAAAAAGGGGTTCCTTCAAAAAGCGGGGAGGTAAGCATTTATTTTGATAATTCCAGGAAAATATTCCCATCTGATGACTCTGAAATAAAAATCACAAGGATTGTAAAGCAAACAGGAGCCAGCATATATAAGATAAATGACAAAAGAAGAACAAGGCAGCAGGTAATTGACATGATGTCTGTTGCAGCACTTGACCCTGGAGGCTATAACATAATTCTTCAGGGGGATATCAACAAGTTTGTTGAGATGTCTCCTGAGCAGCGCAGACTAATAGTTGAGGAAATAGCAGGCATCTCAATATATGAGGACAAGAAGAAAAAGGCACTGAATGAGCTTGATAAGGTTGAGGCCAAGCTAAAGGAAGCTGATATTATACTAGCAGAAAGAGAAACATACCTAAAGGAGCTAAAATCAGAAAGGGACCAGGCTCTTAAGTATAAGAAGATGAATGACAGCATAAAGCAGAACAGGGCAACCTTTATCAACATCCAGATAACAAAAAAGGAAGAAGAGCAAAAAAAACTTGGGGATGAGATTAAAAGCTGCAATGAAAAAATAGCAAAGGTCCAGCGTGAGATAGCTGCTTTGAAAAAAACAGTTAGCGGGAAAAGAAATGAAATAACAAAAATAACAAATGAGATTGAGGAAAAAGGTGAAAAGGAACAGCTCGATATTCAGAAGGGGGTTGAGCAGCTAAGGGTTGACATTGAGACAAACAAGACAAGAATAGCCACATGCGAGAATGAGCTTGTAAAGATTGATTCAAGAAAAAACCAGCTGCAAAAGGACCTTACAGAGATTCATCAGAAGATTGAGGGTTTTTTATCAGATATTTTTAACCTTGAAAAGCAGAAGAAAGAAAAAAACAAGGACATATCAGGGCTTAATGAATCTATTAAAAATTTCAAGGAAAAAAATAAGATTGACAATCTGGACGAGATTGAGAAAGAAATTGAGGAAGTAGAAAAAGAGGAAGAAAACGGACAGAAAGAGATACAGGCTTTAAGGGAAAAACAGCAGGAACTGCTAAGAGAAAAAGACAAGGCAGAATATCATATCCAGAGCATTAATGCCATAATGCAGAAGGTTCTTGATGTTGAAAAAGAAAGCAAAAAGGAGATAGAGGAACTAACTAAAAAAAAGCAGGATTTCAAGAAAAAGACCCTTGAATTAAACAGGCTTCTTAATGAGGACTCATCACTTTCAGCACAGTTATCCAAATCAAGGGAAAAACTGCTTACTTTAAGAGAGGAGCTTGAGAAGCTAAAGGTAAAAAACATAGGGATTAGGGAAAGAGCATCTGCAAATATTGCTGTTAAAAAGATTCTTGACCAAAAAAGCCAGATTAAGGGGATTTATGGAACTGTTGCTGGCTTGGGCAATGTTTCCTCAAAATATTCGCTTGCCCTGGAGGTTGCAGCTGGCTCAAGGATACAGAGCATCATTGTTGATGATGACAAGGTTGCTGAAACCTGCATAAAATATCTCAGGACTAAAAAGCTCGGGGTCGCAAACTTTCTGCCATTAAACAAAATAAAGCCAGCAGCACCAAATCCAGAGCTAAAAAACATATTATCTTCAAACGGGGTTCATGACCTGGCTATTAATTTGGTGTCATTTGACAGGAAATTCAAGAATGCATTCTCCTATGTGTTTGGAAATACTATTGTGATTGATAACATTAATGTTGCCCAGCGCCTTGGCATAGGAAGCTTCAGGATGGTAACCCTTGAGGGCGATTTAATTGAAACAAGCGGCGCAATGAAAGGTGGCTACAGGAAAAAATCAGGGCTTGGTTTTCAGCAGGAAGACCTTGCAAAAGACCTTTCTGATTATGAGAAAAAAATTGCTGAACAGCAGAATCTTGTTGTTACGCTTGAAAACAGAAGGAGGGAAGTGGAAAACAATCTCCTTGCATTAAGAAATGAAAAATCAGCCCTTGAGGGCGAAATAATAAAATCAGAAAAAGGCCTTCATCTTGAAACAGGGGATATAGAGGTTTCCAAAAAACAAAAAACAGGCTTGGAAAATGAGTTAAAATCCATCAATAGGCAGATAGCAGAGACAGAAGAGAAAATAGCCAGCTGTAACAGGAAACTGGCTGAAATAAAAACAAGAAAACAGGAGCTGAGAATAAAAATAAGCGGATTGAGAAATCCAACATTGCTGGCTGAGATTAATAGCTTTGAGGAGAAAAAGCAAGAATTAAGAAATGATATTCTTGAGCTTGACTCAAAGATAAGCAGCATGAATACACAGATAAATGACATATTGAAAAGGGATGAAGAAAACATAACAAGAATACTCAAGGAGCAGGAAAAGGAAAAAAAGGATTTTACCTTAGAGCTTGAGCAGATAAAGGAAAGGATAAAAAAACAGAGTAGACTATTAATTGAGAGGGAAAAGGGGCAGAAAGAGTTCAGAACAAGATTCAAGGGATTGTTCAAGACAAGGGATGATATTAACAATTATATCCTCAAAACTGAAAGCAGCATAATGAACAAGGAAGACCAGAACAGGGGCACTGAAACAAGAATGAATAATTTATCAATGAAAAATGTTGAGGTCAAGGCAGAGCTCGCTGGCCTGAAAAAGGATTTTGAGCAGTACGAGGACATCGAGCTGTTGGAGGAAAAAAGCGAGGAATCGCTTAAAAGGGAAATAAACAGGTTTGAGGCACTTATAGGGGAGTTTGGTGCTGTTAATATGAGGGCATTGGAGGTTTACGATAATATAGAAAAAGAGTATAAAAAACTGCTTGAGAAAAAAGAAAGGCTTGCAGGAGAGAAAAAGGATGTTGTTGCAATGATAGATGAGGTTGAGAGCAAGAAAAAAGAGCTGTTTATGGTCAGTTTTAATGCAGTTAATGAAAACTTTAAGAACATCTTTTCAAAGCTTACATCAAAAGGACTTGCATCCATTGTCCTGGAGAATGAGAAAGAGCCATTTGAGGGCGGCCTAAGAATAAAAGTTAAGATAACCAGCAAAAAATTCATGGACATACACTCATTGTCAGGCGGGGAGAAGAGCTTGACAGCCCTTGCATTTATATTTGCAATTCAGGACTATAAGCCGGCGTCATTCTATGTTTTCGATGAGGTTGATGCTGCGCTTGACAAGCAGAACTCAGAGAAGCTTGCAAAACTTATCAGAAAATATTCTGAAAGAGCGCAGTATGTTGTAATATCGCACAATGATGCTGTAATAACAGACGCAGATACGCTTTATGGTGTTTCCATGGGGACCAACGGAGTCAGCAACATCGTCAGCCTGAAGATATAAGCTCTTCTAGTGCATTCTTTATTCCATCGGTTGTTTTGTCCCAGTTGTAAAATGCTATAATGGTTTTTCTTGCATTTTCTCCTAATTTTATCCTCAGTTTTTTGTTTTCCAGAAGAGCATAAAGCTTTTTTGAGAGTTCATATGGATTCTGCTTGCTGAAGAAAAGTCCATTATAACTATCCTTTATGTAATACTTGATATAGCCGACAGGTGTTGAAACAACTGCGATGCCGCATGACATTGCCTCCATTGTTGATAAAGATGATGTTTCTGTTAATGAAGGCATCACATAAATGTCCATTGCCTGTAAATATGGAACAATATCATCAGCAGATTCAACAACAACAACATCTTTTTTTGACTCGAGCATAAGCCTTAGTTCCTGGATTCCCTTTCCTATGATTAGCAATATAAGGTTATTGTTTAGTTTTCTTAATCTTAAAAATGCCCTGTAAAGGGTTATCAAATCCTTTTCACGACCGATTCTTCCTGAGAATCCAATAACCTTATTTTCAGGATTAAGTCCTATTTTTTCCTTTGCAGCCTTTTTATCCTCTGCTGGCTTAAACTTAAGTGTGTCTGTTCCAAGATGTACAACTTTTTTCTTTGTGATTATATTATGCCAGTTTAATATTTCTGCAACCTCTAATGAGGGGACTAATAACAGGCTGCATTTGTTGTACAGGAATCTTGTAACTCTTTTAGTAAAAAAATAGACTATTTTTCTTAATGGATTAGTTGGCGAGAGGCTCTTTGTGAAGAGCTCCCATTCAATAGAGTGTATGTATGCAGTAAGGGGTTTTCTAAAAAATCTTGCAGCTAGTATCGCAGGAGCACCTATTGGACCTATTGTCTGGGTCCAAACTATATCTGCTTGCTTAACAGCTTTTATAACTTTTCTAATGCAAAATTTAGCAGGAGTATAATCCCCAACACGGATTCTTGAAAGTGGTATCCTGATAATGCTAATATTTTTGAACTCTGCCAGTTGGCCATTGAATCTTGGTGCAATAACAGTGATATCATAATCAGCTGAAAGCTTAGGTAGGATTTCATTAAGAAATCTTGCAATACCATCCCACCTTGGGAGAAAAGAGTCTGTTGCTATCAAAATTTTTTTCATTTTATTTTGTAAAATTTTTCTGCATATTTGCAGTCATTTTTTAACCCATTTATAAATGCCTTTATATAAACGTTAATATAAGGAAACAGCATTACTAGTTTCTGGCTTTCAAAGCACTTTAATGCCTTAAGTTTTGTCTTAAATGTATCTGTAATGTCAACGTAAAGCTTTGGTTTTTCCCTTTTCTTGAAATCCACAATATGCCAGATATCAAAACTCAGCAAATCCCCTTTGTAATTAATTTCGTCTGTTAGTTCCACAACCATCTTATAGACAGCCCTGTGGTCATCATGGGCATCATCAACAGAATGGGTAAATATTTTGGCTGGATTTTTTTCCTTAATCAGCCCCTTGATTCTGTCTTTAATTTTTTTGTCCTCAGCTTCCTCTAAGAATTTTCCCTCTGTTAAGCCAAAGAAGACAACACCAGAACCTCCAATCACTTTGTCTGCATTTTGTGCTTCCTTAACCCTTATCTCAACGCTAACCTTTTTTTTAAGCCAGACATGGGATGTTTCACCATAAGATAAGATAATAGTAAATATTTCTTTTCCTTCCTTGGCATACTTTGCAATTGTTCCTCCTGGCCCAAGTATCTGGTCATCAGAGTGAGCGCATATAACAAATACAGATTCCTTCATAGACCTAAATAAAAAGCATTTATTAATTAAGCTTTCGTTTTAAAAGAATGGGGCGACGGGAATTTGAATCCCGGACACCATGGTCTTCAGCCATGCGCTCTCTTACCCAAACAGTCTAACTATTTTCCAGGCTGAGCTATCGCCCCATAAACAGAATAAAATCAGTTTAATTTTTATTCAATGTCTTCTTCAGCAGAATCTTCCCCTGAAGGTTCGGGCTCTGCTTCTGAGCCTTCATCTGCTTTGCTGAGAACCTCCAAACTGCCCATTCTTCCTGTGGTCAGCTGGGCTGTGCCCTGCCACTCATTGACAAAGCCGTTCTTAATCCTGATTGTGTCCCCTACCTTAACCCTGTCAATATCCTCGTTCCATAATGTCAGGCTTATTTCTCCTGTTTCGTCCTTGATTTTTGCAGTTGCAACCCTTCCTGGCCTGCCAAATTTGTTGAATTCACGGACTTCGCCTATCTCAACGACTTCTGCTACAATATCAACATTTCTTTGTCTTATTTCCAAATCTTTTATTGCCATTATTAACACCTTCTATATTTTAGCTAAAGAAAAAGCAGATGATTTAAATATCTTTTTATTTCAGCTGACAATATTTTAGTTTATAGATTATGAACAATTTGTTTATGAACTATAAGCATATAAGAGTTTCTTTTTATAAAAGAAAGGGTAATTTTCTTAAGAAAACAAAACATTTAAATATAACCTTCATTATGGTTATTATAACCTTGATTATGGTTATTTAAAATGAGCTTATTAAGATTTTTGAATTCAAGTAAAAATGCCAGAAAAGTATTTGGCAAGGGGGAATTAAAGATAATTGAAAAACAATTATTAGGTGTAAACCTAACACAGTCAGAAAAGAATAGGCTTTCAAGAGATATAAGGCAGAAGCTTGAATTTATTAAAGAAGCATCCGGATTCTCTGAAGAATTTAAGCTTAAGAAAGGATCTGAAATAAAAAAAATGATTGAAGAAGCAAGAGAAGCTATTCTAAATGATGCTCTTTTCAAAAAAATTAAAGAAGTCTTATTATTTGGTTCTCTGGTTGAGAATAAACTTACTTTTAAATCTGATATAGATATAGTAGTAAAATTTGATAAAATAACTATAAAAGAATCAGCTCTCTTTAGAAAAAGGATTTCAGGCAAAGTTAACCAAAAGGTAGATGTACAGGTTTATAATCATTTGCATAGTAAGATTAAAAAAGAGATTGACAATAAGGGAAAAATATTATATCATAAAAATCCACAGAAAACTCCTACCAGCATCTAAAGATGCTGGTTTGAC
>CAYOHL010000046.1:0-6573 GCA_964403775.1 uncultured Methanosarcinales archaeon | reverse complement strand
AATTAATCCCTAATTGAGACAGGATAACCATCTTTGTAATCCCTAACAGGCCAGAGCATAAAATCAGGAATATTCCTATTGTTAACATGCTTCTGTTCATTTTACTATTAATTAATCTTAATTATATTTAAATTCTTTTATTTGTCAGAAAGGGGGCTGTTCATTTTAGAGAGCGAAACGAGACTGCAACGTGGTTGATTGGGCAAAGCGAAGGAGAAATCAGTAGTGAGCAATAAGTTTATAATAAACTTGTGACTATTAGTTCATATGAAGATTGAACCCTTTATTTTGGAGCAGTGTTATGCTCATGGCATAGACGCATACCCTAAGGAAGCATGTGGTTTAGTTAGTGGCCCAATTGACCAGGAAGAAATATTATTAAAGGTACACAGGATGTCTAATGTGATGGACAAATATCATACACTTGACCCTAAACAATATCCAAGAACAAACCGCGATGGTTACATAATTGATCCAGAAGAATATTTAAATCTCGAGGACCGACTGATGCAGCAAGGCCAAAAGGTTAAAGTTATTTATCATACTCATATAGGTAAGGATATTTCTTTTTCAAAAATTGACAAAGAATATGCACTTTGGAATGGGGAACCATCTTGTCCAGGTATTCACTACCTAGTCTGTGGTATCAATAATAGACAACCTGCTGGTGCTGTTTTGGCTGTGTTCAATCCCACAACAAAGGATTTTGATATTGTAGAGGTTAAAGGAAATCAAAATATTCAAAAGAAAAAGAAAGATTTAGCATTATGGTGGTAAGAAAGGCCTTATCAGCGCCTAACTATCTTATTAGATGATATTCTTAGAGAATACGCAGACAAACTCAGAATTAGAAATAAGGAATAAATTCTGAATCCAAAAAATTTGTTTTGGATTTAAATTAGTGTTAATTACCATAAAGATACCTTAATCTTAACCAAATAATAAGATGCCCGGTTCGGGACTTTCGACAGCTTTTGCAATTTTGGCTTTAATCCAACCCTCGCATTTTTGCGAGCGTTAGCGAGCGTGAGGGACTTCAATTGCGAAGCAATTGAATGTCGCTCCTGCGTGCCAGCTTAGCAAGAAGCTGGTTTGAACCCGAGTCCCGGCCTCGAGAGGGCCGGATGATTGGCCGGACTACACCAACCGGGCATACGCCAGGGCTGGGATTTTCACTAATGATTAGGCGAACGAAGTGAGCGCGTCTGGCTTTATGCCAGACTTTGCGTATCAAATGCGCGTAACCATTTGTTTTGAACCCAGACTCCCAAAGGGACGAGATTTCCAGTCTCGCGCGGTACCAGATTGCGCCACCCTGGCACCTTAGAAAGAAAACTATGTTTATTTATATAAGTTTTGAAAAAAAGAACTAGACATCTATCATCTCTATCTCAATGTTCAGGCCTTCTGGGATAGGGACTCTCATAACAAGCCTTAAGGCGCGCTCATCAACTGCTAAATCAATCAATCTCTTGTGTATTCTCATCTCGTATCTTTCCCATGTTGCTGTTCCTTCTCCATCAGGGCTTTTCCTTGTGGTTACCTTAAGCTTTTTTGTTGGCAGAGGTATTGGGCCCCTCATTTCAACTCCTGTTTTCTCAGAAATATCTTTTATGTATTTGCATACCTCATTAATCTTATTAATGTCAATACTTGCTAACTTTATTCTCGCTTTCTGCATTTTAATTCTCTTGGCTTGTTTACTTCATGATAAAACCCAGTTCACCATGATTTTTTTAAACAAAAAACAAAAAAATCACTTCTTTCCTAGCCCCTTCTTAACTAAGTCAATGCACATTCCTGCTGCCACTGTTACTCCGCTATCCCTAACAGCAAACCTTGACATGTGTGGAATGTCTTTTTGTTTCTCAATCACTACTGGCTGAACTGGTTTGACCTTAATGATTGCAGCATCCCCTTTCTTTATGAAGTCTGGATTTTCTGCAATTGTTTCTCCTGTTGCTGCATTTAGTTTTTTCTCAATAGCTGTTATCTGGCAGGCAACCTGTGCTGTGTGGATGTGGAATACTGGTGTATATCCTGTTGTTATAACATTCTTACAGTTCAATACAACAATCTGTGCTGTAAATTCACTGGCAACTGTCGGCACATTATCAGTATGTCCAAGAACATCGCCACGAGCAATATCTTTCTTGTCTATGCCCCTTACATTAAATCCAACATTATCTCCTGGAATTGCCTGCTTAAGCTGCTCATGGTGCATCTCTATTGATTTAACTTCTCCGCTAACACCCTTTCCCTCTCTTGCTGGAACTATTATGACCTTATCACCAACCTTCATGACTCCTGTTTCAACCTTTCCCACAGGAACAACTCCAATTCCAGTTATATTATAAACATCCTGTATTGGAAGCCTTAGTGGTAGTTGTGTTGGTTTTTCAGGTATATTAAGCAAATCCAGTGCCTCCAGTAAATTTGGCCCTTTGTGCCATGGCATCTTTTCTGTCTTCTTAGCCACATTATCTCCTGGCAAAGAGGCAATTGGTACAAAATTAACCTTGGCTGGGTCATATCCAACTGTCTTCAACAATGTTTCAACATCTGCCTTAATCTTTTTGAAAACATCTTCGCTGTAATCCTTCATGTCCATCTTGTTTATGGCAACAATCAGTTGCTGAACTCCTAAAGTCCTGCATAAGAAGACATGCTCTTTTGTCTGCTCCATAACCCCATCATTAGCAGCAACAACAAGAACAGCTGAATCTGCCTGGCTTGCTCCTGTAATCATGTTTTTGATAAAGTCTCTGTGGCCTGGTGCATCAATTATTGTAAAATAATATTTGTTAGTGTTAAACCTTTTATGAGCCAAATCAATTGTTAGCCCTCTTTCTCTTTCTTCCTTCAGGTTGTCCATTACAAAGGCAAATTCAAAGCCTGCTTTGCCCAGCTCTTTTGCCTTTTCCTTCAGCTTTCTTAGCTCCTGCTCACTAATTGAGCCAGTGTCAAACAATAACCTTCCAACTGTTGTTGACTTACCATGATCAACATGTCCTACAAAGACAAGATTTATATGTTCTTTTTCTTTAGCCATAATACTCCCTCCAATTATTTTCAAAATATGCTTAAAAGGTGGTTTTTAATTAATATATAAAGGTTTCTATAATAAAAGCTATTCCTCTATTTTAAGGCCTTTTCTCTGCCTTATATGTGTTATTATCTTTTCCTGCAGTTCACTAGGCAGTTTTTCAAAGCCTTGGTCAACAAGGAAATGACTGCCTCTGCCGCCAGTAGCAGACCTTAAGTCAGAGGTCATTCCAAACATCTCTCCAACTGGTAATTTGCCTCTTACAGTTATATGCTCCCCCTCCTGCTGCATATCAAGCAACTGGCCTCTTTTATTGGCAATAAGCTTTGATATCTCACCCATATTATCTGCCGGTGCCTCAAACTGCAATGTCTGCAAGGGCTCGTAAATAACAGGGTTGGCAAGCATCATAGCCCCCCTTATGCCTTCCCTGACAGCAGGGTATACCTGTGCTGGCCCTCTATGGATTGCATCCTCATGCAGCTTTACATCCATTAGCATTACCTTTACATTAATGCATGGCTCTCTTGCCAATGGGCCGGCAGACATTACATCCTCAAACATATCCATTATCATCTCAATAACTTCTCCTATATGGACTATCCCCCTTGTCATATCTACCAGCATATTGCCTTTGTAAATATCCCTTACTTTTCTTGCAATCTTGCTTTCCATGCCCAATTCCTCTAGCTTTGCCCATAGGTCTTTGTCTTTTTTCTTAATCCTCATTTCAGGAAGCTCTTTTTTCCTCATTGCCTCCATAAATTCCCTTGATAAGGGCTCTACCTTAAAATAAAATTTATTGTGCTTATTTGGGCTCTTGCCCTCTACCTCCTGTGATTCCTTTGTGATTGCCTCCCTATAAACAACAATTGGAGGAGATGTTTTCACATCAACACCTTTTTCAGTTTTTATCCTGTTTTCAATAACCTCAAGATGTAATTCACCCATTCCATGCATAAGATGCTCCCCTGTTTCTTCATTAATCTCAATAACTATGGTTGGGTCTTCTTTGCTTACTCTTCTTAAGACCTCTATGAGCTTTGGCAGGTCAGATGCCTTTGCTGCCTCAATAGCCTTTGTAACAACAGGCTCAAATAAATGGGTTATTTTCTCAAAAGGCTCTGTTGGCTCCAAGGTTATTGTTTCACCAGGCATTGCCTTTACACCTGCAACACCAACTATATTGCCTGCAAGAGCCCTGTCAACTATCTCTCTTTTTGCCCCATTGTAAATAAAAACCTGCTGAATCCTAAAATTTTTCTTTTCCCTGTTAAGATAAACCTCCATCCCCTTTGTTATTGTTCCTGAAAATACTCTTCCACATGATAACTCACCTGCCTGCGGGTCAACAACAATCTTTGTTATAACAAAAAACAATTGTCCTTTTGGATTACATGATAAAAGTGATTTTCCATCCTCGCTTTCAGGATCACCAGGCCATATTTTCTTGATTCTATAGCCTTGTGCCTGTACTGGATTAGGAAGATGATGAATAACTGCATCAAGAACAACCTCATGCAAAGGAGCTTTATCAGCCAATGGCTTATGGTCTTCTTTATTATAAGCATCTATTATATCCTTAAAGCCAATTCCTTTTTTTTTCATATAGTTTATAGACATTGCCCAGTTATGGAATGCAGAGCCAAAACAAACAGAACCATTGATAACATTAACATTCCATTTTTCCTTAAACTCCTTGTCTGCTATTTCACTTATCAGCTTGTTTACATGGTTTATTATCTTTACAAACCTTTCTTGCATCTGCTCTGGCTTTAACTGAAGCTCCTTTATAAGCCTGTCAACCTTATTTATAAATAGGATAGGCTTAACATTTTCCCTTAGTGCCTGCCTTAGGACTGTTTCTGTTTGCGGCATCACGCCCTCTACAGCATCGCAAAGCACAATAACACCATCAACAGCCCTCATTGCCCTTGTGACATCCCCACTAAAGTCTATATGGCCTGGAGTGTCAAGTAAATTGATAAGGTAATTCTTGCCTTCAACATTATGCACCATTGAAACAGCTGCTGTGTCAATTGTTATTCCCCTTTCCTTTTCATCCTCATGAAAATCAAGAACGCACTGCTTTCCTGCAAGCTCTTTTGACATCATTCCTGCTCCTGCAAGAAGATTATCACTCAGAGTAGTTTTTCCATGATCAATATGAGCGGCAATACCTATATTTCTTATAAATTCAGGCCTGTCAGCAAGCCTCATGACCTTTTCAACCATTTTCTCTGCCATTTTTATCCTCGCCCACGATAATTAAATACTTCATCTTGCTTTATTAAAACAAGTCTTTTGTATTATTTTTTGGTTCCCTCTTTTATATCCCTGAATTCTTGAGTCCATCTTGTTGTCCTTGGCTTCCTCTTCAGCTTCAGCATGTTTTTTTCGCATTTTGATGAGCAGAAATATAATGCCCTGCCTGTTTTCTGGACATACATCTTTCCGGTCCCTTTGTTGATGTTTTTTTTGCAAAAACTGCATTTCACTTTTATCATCTCCTGCCTTGGGTAAGCTTTCTTGCCTCAATCTCTGTTTCCCTGAGCATTAATATATCCCCTAATCTCACAGGGCCCATTACATTTCTTCTCAGGATTTTGTTAGCATCCCTTCCTTCAAGGACCTTGCATCTTACTTGTATCACCTCGCCCCTGGTGCCTGTCCTGTCAATTATTTCCTCTATTTTTGCAGGAAAAGCATGTGAAAAATTGACTCCTGCCCTTTTTAGTTCTTCCTTAACTTGGGGTTTCATATGAAATCACCTTAATTATTCCTTTAGTTTATTGACTATCTCCTTGACAGTGCTTTTTGCTTCCCCTTCTTCAATTATTGCAATGCTCGCTGTTCCAACACTTATGCCGGCTGCTGCACCAAGCTCCTCTTTGCTGGGCACTTCAACACATAAAATCCCTTTTTCCTTTGATAAAAGTGGAATGTGCATTGTGATTTCTGGCGGATTGACATTTTTTGCTATCACAACCAGCTTTGCTGTGCCTTTTTCAACAGCCTTTGTTACCTCATTGCTGCCTTTTTTTATTCTTCCAGTTGCCTTGGCAACCTCTATAGCTTCATAAATTTTGTCTACTACTTCCTTTGATATTTCAGCCATTTTATATTCCTCCTTCAATTTGAATGATTTTTAAGGACAACAAATTGCAAGAATCTGCATACCTCTTTCAAACCGCAAGCGGTTATCATCAATCATTGATTTTAACTGGAAGTTTTAACCCCTTTATAAGGTTTGTGGTATTTTAGCTGTGAAAATACACAAAATTTATATATTAAACTAAAATTTAACCATAATTAGCATAAAATATTTATGATGAGGTGTAAAAATGGTAGAAGCAAGATGTATGAAATGCAAAAAACAGGTTGAAATAAAAAATCCACAAAATGTAGTTATGAAGAATAAGATGAAGGCTGTCAAGGGAGTTTGCCCTCATTGCGGAACAAAGGTCTTCAGGATTTTAGGAAAAGCTTAATTTTCTTGTTTTATTTTTATTTTGAAAATTCCCAAT
>CAYOHL010000045.1:0-6619 GCA_964403775.1 uncultured Methanosarcinales archaeon | reverse complement strand
CACCTGCAGTAATCGCCGCTTGTTGCAGAGCAGCCTGATGTTCCAGTACAGAGGTGTGTTGGCTCATTGTCAGGGTTCTGGCTTGCTATATATTTACATGTAGTATCACAATACTCACATATTGCACAGTCACGGTTATAAGTGCATGTCTGTCCATAACCTTCAACTATTTTGATAGATTCTTCTCCTGGTTTTATACCTATGAAGAAGAAAAGTATAATCAAGACAAACACTGCAATGCCGACAAACCTTGCAAGTGCTGCCTTTTTGCTTATGTAAACTGCTGCTAGTTTATTAATTATTAATCTAACTTCTGAAATAAATATGCCAAATAAATTTATTAAGGCTGTAACCACAGAATATGCCCAATCCAATAAATCCAAGATACAATAAATTATTATCTTAAGGGCTAGCTTAACAGCTCTTCTTGTTTTTCTTGGCAGCTTTACACTAAGAAACAGCAATACGCTATGAACAAACTTAGGAAGCTTGTAATCCAAAAATATAAGGATTTTTAGGAGCAGAAGGCTTCTGCTTATTGGCATTAACTTTCTTTTAACTAGCTGAAACAAGCCCTCATAAGCTATCAGAAGATTAATGATACCTAAATCAACTAATATTTTCACTGTTTTTCTTTCCCTTACAACAGCAAGGTATAGGCCAGAGTAAACTATTAGTAATAAGAAAAGGTTTAATGGCAATATTCCAGCAATATAACTGATCAAAACTATTGCTATAACTAGATAAATGAAAATTACAGGTTTTGTTTTGTTTTTTTGTTTCATGTTATGTTCAAGTAAGGCCTGCAGTCCAATGCACCAGACGGGTTATTTCCATCGCATTCATCTAATGGGGCAAATCCCTTGAAGCATGCAACCGGGCCCCTGCTGCCATTTATGTCCTGGCCCCACCACCTTGCATATAGCTTGGTCTCATTGTTTTCAACTGAATCCTGAACAAAAGCTGTTATGTTGATGCATTTCCATCCAAGAGCTACAGACATTGTTTCATTTATCCACAAATCATCAGCACTAAACCTAGCAGGTGCAGCAGAAGGCTGGCTTGAGTTTATTTTCTCAATATAATTTATAACCTCTTGATAACCAAATGGCTCCTCATACCAGCTATAACCCTGATATGCGCATATAGATGCAGAATTAACCTGCTCAACATATTCTATATCAAAGCTTAGCTCTGCCTCAAAGTCATCCATTTCCTGCCAGTGGTTTATCATGGGGCAGAAATTAACAGGGCTGGAGTCATAATCCTCTGCACATTTTGGGCAGTTAAACTCATAATAAACAGTGCTTGCCTTAATCAGGTCTGTTGCAAAGTTATGTGCATAAACAATCTGGTCATTAAACCTAAACTCCTGGTTGTGCTCTCCAGGAGTGAGAACCTTAACTGTATGATAGCCTGTTGAGTTGCAATAATAGTCCTCTGCAAACAATGATTTTACTCTTAGCTCTTTTCCAATAGTTTCATTTAGCTTAACAAAAGAGCTGTTATCGAGGATGAAATAAAGGTTCTTATTGTTGGCAAGACCATCTTTGTTAAACAATACTTTATCTCCGCATCTCAACTCAAGAATCTCCAAATCATCAATAGTTGAGATATTGTCATTATAGATTTCTGAATAGCCTGTTTTATTAAAAGCAGTTATTGTTAAGTTAGCTGTCCCGGTTGTATTAAACATAACAGTCCAGTTTCCCCAGACAGTTGGGTAGCTTTGTATGTTCAATACCTCAATCTCAAGCTCAAAGGTCTGGTTACTTAAACTAGGAATAACCCATTCTATCCTGTCAATAAGAGAGTTGTTGTTAAGGTCATAATAGCTGGCATTCGTAAATAATTCCCTTGAGCCATTCCTTATCCAGTAAAGCCTGATTTTCCCCTGCTTGTCTGTGATTTCAGTTATATTTGTATAGGCAAGGACATTTGTATAATGCAGGCCAGAGCTTATTGTTATCTGCTTTCTTATAGAATTAATTTTCTTTTCAACAGCAACAGGAGCACTTGTTTCATACTCAACAATATATTCCTTTAGTTCATTTGCCCCGAATAAGTCAGTGAACTCAAACTCTTTCTCTTTGGTTTCTAAGATGCCTTCATCATTTGTTTTTATACTCTCGTTTAAGGCAGTAGCTTTGTTTAGGCCTGTGCTTTCATTCTCAGGAGATGTTTTATTTACATCTTTTTCATCCATCTCACCTATCTCTGCCCTGATTTTTGTTTTGTCCTTAACAATAATTTTATCTTTTTCAATTGTTTTGTCTATCCCAAGGTCTTTGACAGAAATGTTAAATGCATAGTCTGGCACACTGAAAGAAACATTAATTGTCTTGTTTATTGCCTCGCTATTTTCTACATAAATTATTTTTATCCATTTAACAGGCTTGTTGATTTCTGCTTTTAGCTGCGTTGGTATACCACTAACATTAAAGATAGTAACATTTTCTACTGTGATATTCTTTACTATTAAGGCCTCTGTTACATTAACCTTAAACACATTTGAGACTGCTATTTGTTTTGAGTCATTTGCTATGATGAATGAATGCCTTATCCCTGTAAAGCCGTAATCAGGAATTAATTCAGCAATGTCATTATCAACCAGAACAGAGATATTGTCCATCTCATAAACATTGTAATCCAATGAATCATTATCCTTGTCAAAGAAATATTCGCTCAAGTCAATCAAAAACTCGCTGTTTTTAGTGATTGTAATGTCAGGAATATCCATCAATAGTTCAGGGGCATTATTAACTTCCTCAACTTTCAATGCAAGCACTGCATAGCTTATGTTGTCAAGCCTTAAGGCTGCATTTTCCAGCTCAACTCTCAACCTGTAAGATGTTTCATTAAGGCTTAACAAGCATGTTTCTATGCAGATATCATCAAACTTAGTTATCTTCTCTTCTTCCTCTAAAAAGACTTCATTCAAGCTACCCCAGCCAGAATAATAAATGTAAGAGTATGGATTTTCCTCGCTAATGCTGTAATCAACATAAACAACCTGCGCATTTATCTTATTCCTTGAACTGGCTCCATACCTTCCATAGTAGGAATAAAACACCTCATTCCAGCTAGAGGTTAATGGCTCAAGCCCGATAAAATTGCAGCATCTCTTACTTCCATAGCAGACTGTTGCGCTTGTCCCATTATCAATGGATTTAGTCTCCCATCTTGTGCATAAATTGCTTTCATTAACAGCCCAGTTAAACTCTGTGTTCTTAATGCTAAAGTCAACTATGCCATTCCTTGCCTCAATGCCATCATCATCTATATCAAACTCTGTTCCATTATTATACTCAAGCTCAATCAGAATCTCTGCATTCTCTGGTGGGTTTGCAATGTCTTCTATTGTTTCATTAATTGATAAAGTTTCATTTAATCCAATAGTTTCATTAATTTGAATTGTTTCATTTATAGGCATAGTTTCATTAAATGAAATGCTCTCATTTTCAGTTTTATCTAATTCAATGCCCTTTACAGTGGCAAGAACTCCCCTTCCAGAAGCATAATTAAAACTATTGTCATATGAATAAACCCTATAATAATATGTTAAATTTGCAGTTACTGTATCATCCAACAGTGTTGTTGGTGAGTTAATCTTGCCTGTAACATCAGCAACCAAGCTGTCAGTTATTGCCTTGCTGTAGTTAATATCAGGAAAAACCTCTTGTTTTCTTAATGCCTTTACACCTGCAAAGTCAGAATCATCTGGATTTATCCAGCTGAGAACAACAACTCCTGTTTTATTAACCACCTGCAGGCTTGTTATTGGGTTTGGGGGGCTTGTATCAGGCTCCTCTGTTTCATTAACCAAGGTTTCATCAGCTGTTTCATTTAACTGCTCAGTTTCATTCAAGCCAATTGTTTCATTTAACTGCTCAGTTTCATTCAAGCCAATTGTTTCATTTAACTGCTCAGTTTCATTCAAGCCAATTGTTTCATTTTGCTCTTCATCAAACTCACTGACAGCAAGGCCTGTTATGCCAATAATGCCCTTCTCTTCAAGAGCATTTGAATCAAAGACAAGATAGCTTTCATTATCTGTTTCAAGGTAAACCCTTGCATTGCCCTCCATGATTAATAGGCCGCTAATAACCAGTGACTTTAATTCGCCTTCTTTCTCTGGGATAAGCAAATAACTGCTGTTTTCAACAAACAGTTTATCAACCTCTTTTACATGCTCTTCTGCCTCTTCAAGTGCAAAATAGCCAATAAATGCAGGCTTTAATAAAACCAGAACAGCAAATATAATAACCAACAAAGCCGCTGGCAGCATAAGTTTGCTGTTGATTAAATGATGGGCATTAGGCTTAGCCTTTTTTATCTTCGCTTTCCATTTCTTTTTTGTTTTATTCATTCTTTTTCCTGAATTGCTTTTTTTGGGCAGCTAAAATAAGCACTAATCCAAAGCCTTTTTTGAATCATTTTTTTAGCAAAAACC
The DNA here is from genome assembly GCA_964403775.1 of uncultured Methanosarcinales archaeon. Classification (GTDB taxonomy): domain Archaea; phylum Nanobdellota; class Nanobdellia; order Woesearchaeales; family CG1-02-33-12; genus CG1-02-33-12. The sequence goes on along the minus strand of CAYOHL010000045.1, from coordinate 2,166 downwards.
TCCATGCTGGAATAAACCTAATATTGATTTTTTCCACTCTTTCTTGTTTTAAAATGTCTTTTGTAATGACTACTGCATTTGTCAAGCTGAATTTTTTGCAGAACCTGACAATATTCTTTAAGTCTTTTTTTGCAATATTCTGCCTATACTTTACTTCAATTGGTGTGATTTTGCCTTTTTCATCCAGAACAACATCCACTTCATAATTTTGCGGTGTTCTCCAGAAAAAACGAGCATTGGTTGCTGCAACAATAAGGTTTTCAATCAGTTTTGCCTCATTTACATCATCATTTAGGAAAGGAAAAAAAGAGGTAGATGTTAGGTAAAACTTCTTCATTTTTTTCTCAGATGTAAGCATATTTTTTGAGAAGTTATACAATTTCTTAACCAGGAAAGACTCCTCAAGGTAAAAGAAATAGTTTGATACTGTTACTCTGTTTATTCCTAATTCCTGTGATAGTGATTCATAGTTTGACATCAGCCCGGGATTTGATGCAACAATCTTTAGTATTCTTACTAAAAGCTCCTCCTGATCAACTGGGAATATTTTTGGAATATCCTGATAAACAATCTTCTCAACTATTGATTTTGTGTAATTTGCTGTTCTCTCCTTGGTTTCATTTACAATTTCAATAAACTGCCTTTTTTGGTATCTTAAAAACTCATTCTTTATGCTATCCTGCAAAAGGCCTGGCTTTTTTAGCAAGTCATCCATGTTTCTAAATATTAGGAATTCCTCAAAACTTAGCGGTTCTAGAATAAACTCATAAATCCTCCCTGCTAATGATTCTCTTGTTTGTTTTTTTATAAATAGGGAGGAAGAACCGCTGACAAAAAATTTTATATTCCTATAGCTATCATAGTAATACTTAATCTGGTTTTGCCAGTTTTTTAGTTTTTGAATTTCATCTAGGAATATGTATACCCTTTCTTTTGTTTCCAAGACAGTTTTTCCTACCCTGCTTTCATAATCCTGGATAATATCTGCTACTTTTGGCTGGCTTTCATCAAAAGAATAAAATATTATGCTTTCTCTTTTGACTCTTTTTTGGATTAAATAATCTATTAATTGCTTTAAAATAGTAGTTTTTCCTGTTCTTCTCAATCCAATTAAGGATATAATCTGTTGTGATTTTACCTCTCCAACAAGCTTGCTGAATAGTTTCCTCTTCTTTGGGAAATTGTAGAAGAAACCCTCTTTCCAATGAAAATTGTGTTTTTCAATCATTTATGTTCACCTTCATTCACATATTATTTAATAATATGTTAATCATCTTATTTAAATTTTTCTTTTTCTGCGTTTAATAAAACTGGTTTCACATCCAGAAGATGCCCCCCTTATAGCACTTTCACTTTCTAAAAACATTCCATTATGGTCAGAGGATAAAGCCCTGAAAAAGCAATCCTCAGTTAAGGTATTTACAACTTCTGAATTAATTAAGGGACTTGGATTATAAAACTCAATATATTGCCCTTCACCTTGCTGCAATATGAATTCCAGCTCCTTCCTATTCATTTTTTCCTCCAGATATTAAATGATTTTTTCTTTTTCTGTTATAGGCTGTCCAGATTGTCCTCTGGTCCCTGCAAAGCAATAAAGCGATTTGTGAATATTTCAGGTTGAAAGTATCTTTAAGGTAAGAAACAATTGAGCCAAGAACAGAAAGCGACCTGTTGCCGATGATTGAGGCAGGGATAAAATATTTATTATCCCTAACAACAAATTTTTTAGAAAATTTTTTCCTTGAGTTGGAATAAGTTGTCCATATAGTCCTGTCATTCCTGTTAAGAAGTTTTGCAATCTCGCTGTACTTAAGGCTAAGGTTTTCCCTTAGGTATTTTACAACAGATTCCAAACTGCTTAATTTCTTGTTAAATATGCATACAGGAATCTCCTCTGGCTTTTTTTCCTTAGAGACCAGCCTAACAATCTCATCATGGCTAAATCCCTTTTCCTGCTCTAAATAATTTACTATGGATTTTAATGCATCTGCAAGGTCATCAGGACCTTTTAGATATTGCTTTAACAAATCAAAACCAGAATTTTCCCTCTTCCCAGCTGATTCATCTCTCTTGTTTATTTTCAGGCCTCTTTTTTACTTATTATGTGAGTATCTTATATATAAACTTTTCTGTTAGCGGTATAAAACAACTATTAGTTTACTT
>CAYOHL010000044.1:0-6884 GCA_964403775.1 uncultured Methanosarcinales archaeon | reverse complement strand
ATACCTCCTGATAATACTCTCCCACTCAAAATTCCTTTTGACTATTTCCCTTATCCTTTTTCCAAACAATTCCCTTTTGCTTTTGTCTGACAGTTCCTTGATGTATGATGCAACTGCTTTAGGGTCTTTAGGACTTACAATAAAGCCGGTTTTATTATTTTTTATAATATCATTTGCAATGCCTGTTTTTGTTGCAATTATTGGAAGGCCTGCTGCGCCTGCCTCAAGCATTGTCTGGCCGAAGTTTTCATAAAAAGAAGTATAAACAAAGATATCCGCTTTCTTATAATAACCAATAAGATCTTTTCCGTATTTTGGGCCCACAAACCCAACATTCAGCCCATTTGCAAGGTTCTTCATCTCATCAACATAGCCTGTTTTTGAAATATCCGAGCTTTTTGCCTCTGCTCCAACAATTGTAAGCTTTACTTTTTCATCCTTTAAAATTTTCATTGCTTTTATTATTGGCTCAAGGTTCCTGTTCCTTGATATCCTGCCGACAAACAAAAGGTTCAGCATGGAGGAATCCTTTTCAGCAGGCTCATAGTCCTTAATATTAATCCCAACTGGAATTGTTCTCAGGTTTTCTTTTTTAACCCCAAATTCCAATGCCTCCTTATATTCCTGCTTTGTTGCAGCAACAACAATATCTGCCTTTTTAACAACTTTTTTTAATGTAATTAAGTCATAAGCATAATAAGGCAGTCTTGAGGCAAGGCCCATCTTAAAGTTTTTGTAAGCCAAAAGGTTTCCATGGGTGCTTATCACAAAAGGCTTTCCCCTGGTTTTTGCTATTTTGTAGCCCAAAGAAGACTGGTAAGAGCGGTAGTTGTGGCTGTGTATCACATCAAATTTTTCATTTTCAATAGCTTTTCTCATTGAGGGGGTGATTATGTATTTCATGAACTTTTTTTCTATCCTAAACCTTCTTACGAGAACATCCTCAAAATACTCTTGATTTTTAGTTTTCTCAGCATTAAAGAAACTAGTAAATATAGGTGATTCAATGCCCTGTTTGTACAACCCTTTTGAGATATTGAAGGCCTGGTTTGCAGGCCCTGTAACATACGGATAAAAAGACTCAATTGTTCTTATGACTTTCATATAAACGGTTTAGAAAGGGAAATATATAATTATTTTGGTTTTGATAACTAAAGGGATTATGTTGAATCATGCACTCCCTTGATAACCTCTTCAATAGGAGCACCCCTGTTTGCAAAGAAATCAGTTTTAAGGATCTTATTCCCCAGCTCCTTGTGGTTCTGATTCCATTGATTATAGGAATAGCCCTTCTTGTCTCAACGGGCTTTGATGTTTTAATCTTAACAGCTATGATTTATCCTGTTTTCTCATGGGTCTGCCTTAACAATGTTATCTATGGAAAGCTTGCATGCAAACATTGCAAACAAGGAACAATATGCTGCCAGGCACTTAAATTCTTTGCAAAAAAGAAAAAATGAAAAACAACAAGAGATTTGGGCTTTGGCTGATAATTGCTGTTGCACTTGGCCTTGTTAATCTAGTGGCTTACTTCTTAATTAAATAACTGATGATAGCCTTTTTGCTCTTTATTTTTTAAAATGAGATTAAAGGGTAAGAGCAAAACAAGGGTAAACTATTTAAACTCCATTCTATTAATACATAAAAATGAGAAAAGAAATTGAAAACTGGTGGAAACAGGCAATAGATGATTTAGAGAAAGCCAGAATCCTCTTCAAAACAGAGAAGTTTGATGGTGCAGTATTTTTTTGCCAGCAGGCAGTGGAAAAATCATTAAAATCCTTATGCTTACTTAATTTTAAGGATATTCCAAAAGGGCATTCAATAATTTATTTTGCTAATTAGTTAAGGCTCCTAAAGAGATGCTTTCCGGAATAAGAGACTTGAACCCAGAGTATCTAATTACAAGGTATCCTGACATGGCTAATGAGATGCCTGCTGAAATATATGATAAAGAAATTGCAACTAAACATATGAAAACAGCTGAAGAGGTTATGAAATGGGTAAAGAAGCAGATTCAAAGATAAGAGATTTCATAGGCAAAGTAAGAAAAAAATATAATATAAACAAAGCAATATTATTTGGCAGCCGAGCTAGGCTGGATCATTTTAAAAACAGTGATTATGATGTAATTTTAGTATCTCCTAACTTTAGAGGAATTTTTTTTAGTGAAAGGATTGCAAAAATGTATGATTTCTGGAACCATTACCCTTTGGAAATCGAGCCTTTATGTTACACTCCTGAAGAATTTAAAAGGAAATTAAAAGAACATGGAATTATCAGGCAGGCTGTAAGAGAGGGAATTGAAATATAAAAATAACTTTATAAGTTTTGAACATAGATTTTGGATACCTAATAAGTCAAAAATGGAAAAATACAAGAATTTAAAAGATAAGGATATTAACAATATAGTACCCAAGGAATTAAAAAAATTCAATAAGCTTATTGAGGGTCATAAAAAGCTGCTTTTTGCTATCGGCAACCTTTGAACTTTATTTCCTTATTAAATAGTTTCCCAGGGCCAGCCATTCCAATCCGCTGTTCTCTAAAGTGCTTATGGCCACATCTGGAGTTCCAATCAAGGGATAGCCATGCAGGTTAAAAGAAGTATTAAGGACAGCACCTATGCCTGTTTTGGCCTCAAAGGTTTCAATTATTTTCTTATAGCTTGGATTCCATTCATTTACAATTTGTGGCCTTGCTGTCCTGTCTTTTGGATGAGTTCCAGCTATTATATCATCAACCTTTTCAGTTGTGTCAAAGGCTTCTATCATATAAGGGGTAAACTTGGCATCAACAAGATAATCCCTCATTCTTTTCTCTAAAATAGAGACAGCAAAAGGCATCCAGAAATCACGCTGCTTGATTGCAAAATTAACCTTGCCAATAACCTTTAAATCACGGGGATCAGCTAATATGCTTCTGTTTCCCAAAGCACGAGGCCCAAATTCAACGCGGCCTGAGCATCGAGCAACTATCTCTCCCTTTGCAATCAACTCTCCAACTTCTTCATCAATATTGTCAATAAAGCTTGCTTTCTTAAGCCACCCTTTTTTCTTTAAGAGCTCTTTTGCATCATCATTTGAAAAGCCCATCCCGTAGTAAATGTCTTTTATTTCTTTTCTTTTTGGCTTTATTCCGTTTGCATCACAATACCTATTATATGCTTCCAATGCAGCACCGACAGGTGTTCCGCCGTCATCTGCAGCAGGATAAAAGAAGGCAGAATCAACCTCTGGCATCTCTCTAATTATTTTATTAGCCTTAACATTAAGGGCAGAGCCGCCTGCAAACGCAACATCGTGTATTCCTGTTTTTTTAATGGCTGCCTTGACCCATTTTTCCATTAATTCCTCAAAATACAGCTGGCAGGCAGCAGAGATATTGTCAAACCTCTGTCCAGCAAGCATCTTAATTAATTTTTTCTGTATGTAAACACCGCAAGCCCCAATGGTGTTCTGGAACTCAAGCGGGTTTCTTGGGTTAATCCTTATTATCTTTCTGACTTCATTAATGCAGTACTCTGCCTTGCCATATGGTGCCATTCCCATAACTTTAAACTCTGATTCCCATGGCTTCATCCCCAAATACCTTGTTATCTCGCTGTAAAGGACATTGCTTAAGCTGTCATAATATGTTGAAGAGGCAATTCTCTTGATCTTGTTATTAAAGCCAATGTTAACTGTTGATGAGAGGCCATCTCCGGCGCCGTCTGATGTAAATACAAGTGCTTTTTTATGATTAGTTGAATAAAAAGCGCAGGCAGCATGAGCCTGATGATGCTCAATAAAAACAATCTCTTTATTATTTATTCCAAGGCCTGAAAATATCTTATTGAGCTTTTGCATTGGCCTGAATTTGTGCAAAACCTTAACATAAAAGCTTGAGAATGAATGCCCATGCAGCAAAGGCGATAACCTCATGAATAATCTAACCTTTAAAGGCATTTCCTTTAATGGGGCATAAACCCTATTTAAGCTGACCATTGCAATAACATCAATATCATGCGGATTGATTTTTGCTATCTTAAAAACTTCCTTTATTGCAAGCTCTGGAACACCGCTAAAGTTTTTTATATTGCATAATCTCTCTTCCTGAACTGCAGCAACCACTTCACCATCTTTAACAAGAGCTGCTCCTGCATTGTGGCCATCGTTTATTCCTAAAACAATTACACTCATTTTCAAACCTCAAATATTTCTCGAGCTTTCTATTTTTTTCCATGTGACTGTTCTTTTCTTTCTTACAAAATCAAAAAAACCCAAAACAAGTATAAAGTTTGTTGCCATAAAATACTTTATAAAGACAAACAATGGAAATTTCTCTATTGCCTTTAATGGAATGAATGAAACAAAAGCTAAAAAATAAAATATTCCCTGGGCAATTAAAAACATTAATATCAATGAATCAGTTGTTAATGCATATATAATTGCAGAGCATAAAAATATTAATGTCAAAAAAAATGGAGTTAGAACCTGAAAAAGCTTATGGGATGGCAGTATAACAAGGCCATACCATCCATATCTTGGATTAAACATAACATTCTTATGCTTAATTAATCCCTGCCATGTTCCTATTGTTATTCTTTTCTTTTGAATTAACAAATCTTTTACATTTTCTGGTGCAGGCTCATATGCAACTGCATCCGGCTCATATATTATCCTATAGCCTGCTTTTCTTATTCTTATTGCCATGTCAAAGTCCTCTGAAAGGCTTGATTCATCAACCTTATCAATAACCCCTTTCCTGAAAGCAGTTATCTCTCCGCTCATATGTATTGCAGAGTCAATCATGCTTTCATTTTGCCTTAAAAACCTCTCAATTTTCCAGTATATATTTCCGCCAGCGCCAATGCTTGTTTCCCTAATATCTCTTGCCTCAAACCTTCCGCACACGCCGCCAATCTTTTTGTTTGAGAAATGCCTTGCAATCTTTTTTATTGCTTCCTTATTCATCATTGCATTTGAGTCTGTAATCATCATAATATCGCCTGATGCATATTTCATCCCATGGTTTATTGCAGATGCCTTTCCCTTTCTCTCGCCCTGCTCAACTAATCTTACTTTTCCAGAATATTTTTTAACAATTTCTTGTGTGCCATCATTTGATGCACTGTCAACAACAAATATCTCAAGCTTATTCTTTGGATAGCCAAGTTCAAGTGAATTTTTTATTTTTTTTTCAATAACCCTTGCTTCATTATAAGACATTATCATCAATGTAACCTTTGGCATATAAGCTTCGGAAATAAGGTGTTTTTTCCTGAACAGCTTTGAAGCAAAGAATAAAAACAAGGGATAGCCAGCCCAAGTCCAGAAGAGTAAGAAGATTGATATTATCAACAATATTATTAAAATTGATATTAGCATTTTTCCTCACTCATTTTTTCTTTTTATAAGCCTGTAAAGCCCTCTTAAATATGTATTGAACTCAGACAGGTTCCTTATTTTGGATAATCTTTTTAATATTATCTTCGGCCTGAAGTAAAATGACCTGAAAGAATGTATAACCCACTTATCAAGGTATTTATTGGATAGATGAGGATACCTAACCAATGACCTCTTGCTTGGGTCTGCCTTTCCAACATCTGGCTCAATAATCCATCCTTGTTTTAAGCCCATTTCCCTAAATTCTGTTCCTGGAAATGGTGATGCAACTGCAAACTGAACAAAATCAACATTCAGTGATTTTACTTTTTTCAAAGTATCCTTTAATGTTTCCTTTGTTTCCAGGGGGCATGAGCCGTACAATATATTAAGCTTTGGCTCAATCCCATATTTTTGCAGCAAGTCAATTGATTTTTTTATTGTTTTTACATCAAGGTCTTTTTTGACATAATTCAATATATCCTCATTAAAAGATTCTATTCCCATATCAGCATAAACACAGCCAGCATCTGCAAGGTCTTTAACAATCTCCTCATCAACTAGTCTGTCTGATCTTGCAAGTATTCCAAAGGGCAGGCCTATTTTCTTAAAAGCCATGCATATCTTATGGTTTCTTTCCTTTCCCCAGACAAACTGGTCGTCAATAACAGATATTGCCTTTATTCCCAGTTTTTTTATCTCAACAAGCTCTTTGTAGATGTTTTCAGGGCTTCTTAATGTTACAGGCGGCTTTCCCTTTTTGCATGATTTCCAGTCCAATTCCCTGGCATAGCTTAAAGAGCATGGGACGCAGTAATAGCACCTGTATGAGCATGCCCTTGATGTGAGCATTGTTGTATAAGGGCTTCTTGGAAGTTTTGGATTCCTGTATTTTTTGTAGGGAATAAGAGTTCTGTTAGGTATTGGAAGCTTGTTTATATCCTTTATATAGCCAATATTTTCATTACTAACTATTTTTCCATCCTTTATGTAAGAAAGGCCCAAGACCTTTTCAAAGCCCTTTTTCTTTTCAATCGCATCAACCAGCTCACAGATAGAAGCTTCAACCTCTCCCCTTATCACATAATAATCATGCCTAATAAGGAATGTTTCAGGCATGTGCGTTGGCTCTGGGCCAAAGAATATAACCGGCTTTTTTTTCAGCTCTCGTACAGCAGATAAATCAAGCTCCCTTGACAATGGAACTGTGTGGAAGCAGTAGACATCAGAATCATCATGCTTGGCCCATTCAGCAAACTGCTTATAAGAATAGTCTTCAACAGGAAAATCCCTTACAACAACATTATGCTTTTTCTTAAGCATTGTTGCCGGGTAAAGAACAACTAGATTAGGCTGTGCATAAACCTGGAATGTGCACCCAAACAGTCTTTCAGCAGCCCTTCCTCTTTTAGCAGGTGGTATTACAAATGTTATTTTCATGTTTAACTACCCTTTTTTGTGTTAAAAACAGATAGTTATTAAATGTTTTGGTGTTTTAAAACCAATAATTTTATATAA
>CAYOHL010000043.1:0-6918 GCA_964403775.1 uncultured Methanosarcinales archaeon | reverse complement strand
GAGTTTATTTAAATCCTGTTTATCTATATTTATGTAATAAATTTTAAATGAGGAATTTTTTAGTTTTATTTCAGCAGTTAAATATTCTTTTAAGTATAAATTAATTTTTTTAATCTTATCACCACCAAGAATAAGGCTATCTAAACTGGGTTTTTCTTTTATTTTTTTTGCCATTTTACTACCAATAATTGATTAACCATTAAAAAGCAGCAATTAATATATAAAACTTTTTTTCACATCTTCTCAGGAGCCTCTATTCCAAGAAGGTTAAGGCCATTCCTTAAAACCTGCCTTATACAATGTATTAAAAGAATTCTTGCATTTCTTAGTTCTTCCCTTTCCTTCAGGATCTGGTGAATATGGTAAAACTCATTAAAGCCTTGTGATAAGTCAAGCAAGTATCTTGAAATTAATGATGGTTTGTATGAGAATGCTGCATTTTCAACAAGTTCTGGAAATTGCTCTAAAAGTTTGATTAATTCAGCTTCCTCTTTTTCTTTTAATAAAGATAAATCTGTTTTATCAATAAAATCTTTGTCAGTCCTTTTTCCAAACTTTCTCAAAATGCTGCATATGCGGGCATGCGCATACTGGACATATGGGCCTGTTTCACCTTCAAAGGATATTGATTCCTTTGGATTAAATACAAAGTCCTTCAGTGCATCATACTTAAGAATAAAGAACTTTAATGCTCCCATTCCAATCTGCTCTGCTCTTTTATCTATCTCTTTTTTATCCAAGTCGTGCCTTTTTTGTATCTCTCTTCTTGCAAGAGATATCATATCCTCAACAATAGTATCAGCATCGACAACAGTTCCCTCCCTTGATTTCATCTTTCCCCTAGGAAGATAAATCATTCCATAAGCCAGGTGATAGCATCCACCAATGTTCTTAAATCCGATTAATTCAAGAATCCTAAACAACTGCCTGAAGTGAAGCTTTTGCTCTGAGCCGACAACAAATATAGATTTGTCCATTTTGAAATCTTTGTACTTTAGCTGCGCAAGCATCAGGTCCTGGGTCATGTAAACGCTTGTGCCATCTGACCTTAGAAGAATCTTGTTTGGAAGATGGTATTTCTCAAGGTTTACAATTATGTTTCCCTTTCCATCCCTTTCAAAAATTCCTTTTTTAAACTCATCCATAACAACTTTTTTTCCCTGATTGTAATAGTCGCTTTCGTTATACACCTTAACATGCTTTATGCCAAATGTTTTATATGTCTCATTAAAGCCACTCAAAGCCCAGTTGTTCATCTTTTTCCATAATTTTACTGTGTCTTTATCCCCTTGCTCCCATTTTCTTAACATAGCTTGCGCTTCATCCTCAAACTCTGGATGCCCCTTTAGCTTTTTGTTAAAGAGCACATAATAATTCCCAACAAAATGGTCTGGCTTTATTTTTTCTGACTCAGGTGTTTTGTTTTTGCCATATTTCTTGTAAGCGAGCATTGACTTGCAGATATGTATGCCCCTGTTATTGTTCATGTTAACCCTGAATACATTAGAGCCATTGAACTCAAGAATCCTTGAAAGGCTCTCGCCAATCAGCATGTTCCTTACATGGCCAAGATGCAGCGGCTTGTTTGTGTTAGGTGCTGGAAACTCAATAACAACCCTCTGCTTGTCTGAAGAAGAGCCATATTTGTCTTTTTCAGAGATTATTTTTTTTAGTATAAGCTCATTGAGGATTTCATGGTTTACAAAGAAATTAACATAAGGGCCAATATTTTTTATTTTTCTTATGTATTTGTTTGGCTTGAGCTTTGATGCTAAAGTCTCTGCAATCTCTATTGGGCTTTTTCTTAGCTTTTTTGCAAGTCCAAAGCATGGAAATGCATAATCGCCCAGTTTGGAGTCTGGGGGGGTTTCAAGTTCTATTGCTCCCCTTAGTTCTTTTTTCAATAGCTTAATAATCGCTTCTCTAAATACCTGCATAAGAAGGATATTTTTCTTTTTATTTATTAATGTTTTGTATTACAGGTGTGATTACCCTGCCGAGGTTCTTAAAATCTAGTCTGAAATAACCTTCTGGATGTCCTCAAACTGGTCTTTAAAGATATGCGCGCTGTTTGAGAATGTTGTTAAAGAGCCTGTTTTGCACAATAATTTTTTGCCTATGTAATCCTGCAATACAAAGAGCTGGTAGAGGTTTGCAGGCCAGCCAAAGAAAAGGTCATTGCTCCTAACAACCATGGTTGCATTAAGTCTTTGCTTTCTTATCTTAAAGTCAATGCTTATCAAGCCAGGAACATCTCTTTTATAAATATTTGAATCTTGTATAGGGTTCCATATAAGAACAGTGCCCCTCCTGGAAAAACTATTCCTTTTAAGAAGTGGGATCAAGAAACCATCAATCTGGTTTATTGCATTATGAAAATTAAAGAGTCTTGGCCCATATGAATAAGAGTAGGTTGGAGATAATTTTCTTGATAGGATAAGGTCAGCTATCTCATCCAAGGGAGGGTAAACCCATTTCTTAAAACTATTTAGTATTTCAACAGCTCTCGTAATATCATTCTTGGGATTTTTAACCTCTATAACAAGATTCAATACTTCTCTGCAAATCCTATTATTCTCATCTGTAAAATCCTTTCCAGATTCAAGTATGTATTTTAAGCTGGATTTCCAGGCATCCATTATTGTCTCGGATTTTATTTCCACATAATCACCTTATGAAAGTTGTAAGCTTTATATCCGCTCCTTTTATTTTAGCAAAGTCATAACAAAAAAAGGGGATTTTATAGGTTTTTAGGATTATATTAAACTCACGGCAGATATCCTTTGAATTTATTTTTCCTGTTCTGTAAAACCTTGACCTGTCTCCGCCATCAAATGCCTGAAAAATTTCCTCTTTTACTCCGAGCAGTTCTTTGATTTCTTTTGAGTAAAGGTCCTCTAGTTTTTTAATTTCTATATTTTGGGATAATCTCTTGCTGAAGTTAAATTTTGCTCCATTAAAAAGACATGAAAATGCAACCTTAAATCGTGTTGGCATGCCGCATGATTTGTAAATGGTTTCTTCTGACACACAGAAATTATCAATCTCCTCTTTTGTGCTTTTTATAAGCTCAATAACATATTTTTGGTTTAGGTTTGGCTCTTTCCAGCCATAATTCCAAAATCTGATATAATTCCTGCTGAGGGTAAAAAATTCCTTTACATAGGGAAATGTTAGTTTAACAATATCCTTGAAATACTCGTCTGATTTTCTTCTTTGTAATGAGTTTGCAGATAACAGGGATTTAACAATATTTTTAGTAAAAAGCCTGAATTGTTTAATATCATTATATTCTCTAAAAAACCTGTTAACATCAACCACAACTGTTGATTGCGAGCAAGCAAGACCATAGCTCTTTTTCTGAAACTCTTTTTTATAGATAAGCCATTCATTCTCATCAAAGCAGTATGGACCAATTCTGCCCAAAATATATGGAGCGCAGTAAAGATCCTGGTTTTTTATGTATATTCTTATTTTGGAGTTTATAAAAATATCAATAATCATTTCAAAAAAATCAGAGTACTCCTGCAGCTCTTTACTCCTAACATCAAATATCAAGGTTATATTCTCAGACTGCATATCGCAGTATTCTTTAATAAACTCAATGACTTTATTGTTTTTCTCTTTCTCAAGATTTGTTATGTCTATTATGCAGCTTAGCTTTCTGCCATAATCCACACATTCGGAGTTGATCTTTCTAAGGAAAGATATGGATTCATTTGGGTTGTTGTTTTGTATAACATATTCAAAGTCATTCAGTCCAAGAACATCATTAATGTTTGAGAAGCATTTATTTATTGTATTATAAAGGTCTTTAAGATTTTTGAATTTAGTGGTCTCTAATAAAATAGAATTTAGTCTGTCAATCCATGTTGCTGATTCAAATCTTGCAGCAATATTTTTTTGCTCATAGCCATTTATAGGCATTGCAGGTATGCTTGGTTTTGATATAATGATTTTTCTTTTTGATTTGTTGATAATAAGTTCTTCTCCCCCTTCTAATGAAAGAACAAAATATTTTTCCCCTTTATTGCCCTGTTTGCTTATTTTCAGTATATCTCCCTCTACTAAATTATTTAAATAGTAAAGGATTTTTCTGTGAAGCTGGCCTTTTTTTCTCTTTGCCTGGTTAAGCATCTGTTTATCTGCAAATTGATTCTTGAATATCTGTTCTATATTCTTATATTCATCTGGGAAAATATTGATTAATATATCTGTTGTGGAGAATTCTTTTTCAGGATTTTTTTTGAAAAACAAGAGCAAATTATACTCAGTTTGATTCATAACTACTTTATAATACTAACAAATATATAAATGTTTTTGTTTCAGAAAAAGCATTAACTAAAATATCTTATTTTTAAATGATTCAGAAATTTCCTGAAACATTCAGATTTTATTGCTAAAAAACATTTATATTTCAGTTTATCTCTGAATGAATATCTTACAAAAATCATGGAAAATATGGAGGTAAAAATGCTTAATAAAAAAGATTTGGTAGTTATTTCTTATTTAAGGCAGAATGCAAGGGAAACACTAACAAGGCTTAGCAGGAAGACGCATATTCCTGTATCAACCATATATGACAAGCTAAAGCTGCATGAGCATGAGCTTATAACAAAATACACAAGCTTGCTGGATTTCTCAAAGCTTGGCTTTAACACAAGGGCAAACCTCATATTAAAGGTTGACAAGAATAAAAGAGATGAACTAAAGGATTATCTAATAAAACATCAGAATATAAACTCTGTTTATAAGATAAATAATGGGGATTTTATGGTAGATGCTATTTTTAAGCATATAAAGGATATGGAGGACTTCATAGAAAACCTTGAGCAAAGGTTTGAAATAAAGGATAGGCAAGTATATTATGTTATAGATGACATAAAAAGAGAATCCTTTATGAGTGATCCATCTGTCCTAGAAATAATAGGGTAACCAAATATCTTCCGAAGTCCGCAAAAATGTAACTGGTTTTTTTAGTAAAGGCATATAAAGGCCTTTTTCTTATTGCTATCTGGTGGGATTATTGCTGACAAAAAAAGAGTTATTGATTTTAACACATTTAAGGTCAAATTCAAGGAAAAGCCTTGTAATAATAAGCCGTGATACAGGCATTCCAATATCAACTGTTTTTGATAAAGTGGGCAAGCTTGGAAAAAATACAATATCAAAATATTCCCCGCTGCTTGATTTCCAGAAGATTGGCTTTGGGATAAGGATTAATTTTGTATTAGAAGCTAATGATAAAAGAAAGCAAGAGCTTAAAGAATTTTTGTTAGAAAACAAGAATATAAATTCCATATTAAGGCTGAACAATGGCTTTGATTTCTTTGTTGAGGCAGTATTCAAGGATATGAAAGGGTTTGAGGAATTCGCTGAGAGCCTTGAAAAATTCAAGATAAAAAAGAAAAAAGAATTCTTTGTTATTGAGGACCTAAAAAAAGAAGATTTTTTCACAAAGCCAGAGCATATAAGTCTATTAGATTAAATTATTCTTCCATCTCATCAATGACTTCATCGATTATTTTCTGCATTGGTTTGACTTTCTCTAATGTCCCTTCTCTTCCACAGAAAGGACATATTTTTGGTATTATCTCTTTTTTTGGACTAAACTTATAGTTGCATTCTTTACAGCGCAGATTTAACATATAAGGAATAAAAAAATCAGAACTTATAAAGCTTTCGAATTAAATTCTTCTTTTCTTAGAACTTGGGCTTTCCCCTTAGCTTTTCAGCACCCTTTCCCTTGTTTAATAAGCCCCTTGAGCGCCTTCCTGCAGATGTCAATCCCCTAAATGCCCGACCACTCTGTTTCTTCTTACTAATCCAGCTTATTCTTTTATCAGAAATTATTGAAGGATGTGATTTATCTACTAAAATTACTTCATACCAAACGTGTTTGCCGTCTTTTCCAGCATAATAAGAGTTCAGGACTTCGCAGTTTTTGTATTTCCTGTTAGCCCTTTCCTCAGCTATCTGCTGGTAGTTTTTTGAAAGAACCTTTCTCTGGGTGCTGTGCTTTGGCCTCCTTCCTCCCTTTATATCAGACCTTTTCTTTCCGCCACGAATAAGCCTCTGCCTTACTATTAAATAGCCCTGCTTTGCCTTATAACCCAAAGAACGGGCAGCATCAATTCTTGTTGGCCTTTCAACCCTTATTGTTACCGGCTCTTTCCTCCACTCAATAAGCCTTTTTGACCAGACTCCCTTTAAATTCTTTTTTGGGTTTTTCCAAAGCCCTCTTACGTATTTGTATAAGCTCATTTTAGCCTCCAGTTTTAGTTCAGGCAAGCAACTGCCCACATCCATGAAAGACAGAAGTTTTAGTTTATTTAAAAAGGTTTCTTTTGATATAATCTATTCCTGCTTGTATTGCTTCTTTATTTATTTGTATATATTTAGCTTTGTCGCCTCTTAATAATTTTGGTAGAGTTTTGTTTAGAACAATACCTACATCAATTGTCTTTTTGAGCTCATAGTAAGCACCCAAAGCAACCATATTAAGAACTTGTTCATCTCCTAGCTTTTTTGCAATCTCTGTGAATGGTATTGATACTGCCTCTATATTGGTTCTTTTGGGCTTTGTTTTTATTAGAGAAGAATTATAAAGCAACAAGCCAGTTTCGTTTAATTTTGGTTCAAATTTCTTCATAGAATCTAGGTTAAATGCTATCAGAACATCTGGATCATCAGCTATTGGTGAGTAAATTTTTTCGTTTGATATAATAACATGGCAGGTTGAAGTCCCGCCCCTTGACTCTGGACCATAAGAACTCATCAAGGTTACATTTTTTTCTTGAATTACACTTTCAGCTATTACCCGCCCTAAGAACAATACCCCCTGCCCACCAAAACCTGCAATAAGTATTTTTTCAAGGGTCATTTTATGCTGATTTTATTTCTCTAGAAATATGTGTT
>CAYOHL010000042.1:0-7018 GCA_964403775.1 uncultured Methanosarcinales archaeon | reverse complement strand
TCATTTTATATCTTCTTTTGCTTATATTAGACTTATTTTATTACTATTTATATGTTTCGGATATTTTATTACTATTTATATGTTTCGGATTTGTTTGGATTCCACAAGCTTTTTATAAGACTTGTTGATTACTTGGTTTTTATGGCATATGAATTAATAATAACCGAAAAGCCAAAGGCCGCTGAAAAGATAGCAGGCGCTCTCGCCCACGGAAAGATGATCAGGGAGTCATACAAAAAGGTTCCATACTATAAAATAACCCATGGGAAAAAAGATATTGTTGTTTGCTGTGCAGTCGGCCATCTTTATGGATTAGCTGAAAAAGAAAAGAAGGCATGGACTTATCCTGTTTTTGATGTTGAATGGATTCCTGTATTTGAACAAAATAATAGTGCAAAATTTACAAGAAAATATGTTGATGCAATAAAAAAACTAAGCAAAAATGCAGATTCCTTTGTTATAGCATGCGATTATGATGTTGAGGGCGAGCTAATCGGCTTCAATGTACTCAGGTTTATATGCAAGCAAAAAGATGCAAACAGAATGAAATTCTCTACATTGACAAAGCAGGATTTAATAAATGCCTATGAAAAAAAATCAAAGACAATTGACCACGGGCTTGCAACTGCCGGAGAGACAAGGCATGAGCTTGACTGGTATTATGGCATAAATCTTTCAAGGGCACTTACATTTGCAATAAAATCAGCTGGCTTCTTCAAGGTTCTGAGTTCAGGGCGCGTGCAGGGGCCTGCATTAAAAATAATAGTTGACAGGGATAAAGAAATAAATGCTTTCAGGCCAATTCCATTCTGGCAGATTGAATTAACAGGAGATGTAACTAATGGCACTATAAAGGCATTGCATGAAAATGACAAGTTCTGGGACAAGAAAAAAGCAGATGAGGTAATGAAAAGACTAAAAGACCAGAAAAAAGCAATTATCCAAGAAATCACTAAAACAAAATTTCAACAAAGCTCTCCAGTACCATTTGATTTAACAGCATTACAACTAGAGGCATACCGCTGCCTTAACATCCCGCCGAAAGAGTCACTTGAGATTGCACAGGAGCTTTACACTTCTGGATTTATTTCATATCCAAGAACCTCAAGCCAGAAGCTTCCAAAAGAGATTGGCTATAAAAAGATTATTCAGGAACTCTCAAAACAAAAAAACTACATGGCACTTTGCACTAAACTTCTAAAAAAAGAGCTCATCCCAAATGAGGGGAAAAATGCAGACCCTGCGCATCCTGCAATCTATCCCACAGGGGTTTCTCCTAAAGGATTAACTGAAAAAGAATCAAAGCTTTATGACTTAATTGTAAAAAGGTTTATGGCAGTATTTGCAGAGCCTGCTGTAAAGCAGACAGTTGTAATTAAAACCAACTGCAATGATGAGATATTTGTTGCAAAGGGAACAACTACTGTTGAAAAGGGATGGCATATCTTTTATGAGCCATATGTTTTAGGAAAAGAAGAAGAGCTTCCAGCTGTCAGGGAAAATGAGAATGTTGATATTAAGGAAATAAATATTTATGACAAGGAAACACAGCCGCCAAAACACTATACACCAGCATCTATAATAAAAGAGCTTGCAAAGCGAAACCTTGGGACAAAGGCAACTCGTGCCCAAATAATTGATACCTTATTCCAAAGAGGATATATAAAAGGAAAAATAATAGAGGCAACTGATTTAGGCATAAGTGCTGTTGAAACTCTTGAGAAATACTGTCCAAAAATATTAGATGAGGAACTAACAAGGCAGTTTGAATTTGAGATGGAGGAAATAGAGCAGGGAAAGAAAAAGCCAGAGCTTGTTCTCGAAAAGGCAAAGCAGAGCCTTAAAGAGATACTAGCTGATTTTAAGAAAAAGGAAAAAGATATTGGAGCTGGCTTAAAAGAAGCGACAATAGAAACCCAAAACAAGGCCAACTTAGTTGGGGAATGCCCTATATGCAAAAAAGGAAGTTTAAGAATAATATTCTCAAAGAAAACAAAGAAGCGCTTTATTGCTTGCGACAACTATCCAAAGTGCAGGACAACATTTAGTTTGCCGCAAAAAGGGCTTGTAAAATCAGCTGATAAACCATGCCCAGAATGCGGCTATCCAATGGTAATGGTCATAACAAAAGGAAGGAAGCCATGGATATTCTGCATAAACCATGACTGCAAGGCAAAGCAAAACTCAAACTAAATCAAAAAATATTTAATAGTTGGTTATTTCTTTAGGTGTTATGAAGCTATTAAAATCAAAAGAGGTATTTTTTTCATTAGGGTTAGTATTAGTTTTTCTATTTATAATGCCTATTTGCTATGCCAGTGTTGGCCGCATGCCTTTATTGGCTGTAAGCCAGACAGACTATGGTTATGAGGGCTCTCCGGCAGACCTTTATCTTGAGATAAAGCCAGGAACAGGCCGCGTGTTTATTGAAATATACCCGCTGACAAAGCTTGATACCCAGATATCAACAAGGTTTGCAAGGGAGATAGCATGCAAATACGCCAATGCCCATTGTGACAACTATGATTTTTTTTATACAATAAAGGCAGAGTCATCCATCATAGGCGGCCCAAGTGCCGGTGCTGCAATATCTGCACTAACAATTGCAATGCTTAATAACTTAAATATTGACCAAAGCATAACAGTAACAGGAACAATAAACTCCGGAGGAATTGTTGGGCCTGTTGGTGGCCTTAAGGAAAAGATAGATGCTGCCTCAACCATGAAAATAAAAAAAGTGTTAATACCAACAGGAACAAGATTTTCAAAGGAAATTGATAATAAAACCATTGATTTAGTTGAATATGGAAAAGAAAAAGACATAATTATTGTTGAGGTATCTGACCTTGATGATACCCTCTATGAATTCACAGGGAAGAAAAAAGAAGCAATAACTGAAAGCCTTAAAATAAGTGATGAATATGCTGGAATTATGAAGATTTTGGCAGAGAGATTATGCAACAAGAGCCAGGAGCTAAAAAAAGAATTTGAAAATTCAAAAGAACAGGAACTGGGTGAGGAGCTTATTAAAATAGAGGAAAATGCAAAAAACTTTAGTGAGAAAGGAGAAATAGCTTTTAATAAAGAAACATTTTATTCTGCTGCAAGCTTTTGTTTTGGTGCAAACACAAAGTACAGGCAGCTTATATTCTTAATGCAGGATATGAAAAAAAAAGACGTGGCAGACAAAATAAAATCAGTGCATAATGAGATAAAAGGCTTTAATTCAAGGCTGCCATTTAAGTATGAGACAATAACTGATTTACAAACTTATGCAATAGTAAAGGAAAGACTTATAGAAGCAGAACATTACCTTGAGCTGGGTGAGGAACAGCTTGGAAAAGGGGAATTAAATGCCAGCATAAGCTCTCTGGCATATGCTGTTGAAAGATTTTATAGTGCTAAATCATGGAGCGAATTCTTTAATAACAAGGGAAAGGAATTTGATTTTAATAAAGAGGTTTTAAGAAGTTCATGCATAACAAAAATATTTGAGGCAGAGGAGCGCTACCAGTATGTTTTATTATTTTTTCCAGAACTCCTTGCTGACACAAAAAAAGAGATAGAGCTTGCGTATTCTGACATGAGAAATGAGGATTATGAGCTCTGTTTGTTTAAGGCAAGCAAGGCAAAGGCAGAGTCAGACATCATACTCTCCACCTTAGGTGTTGAGGAAGAGCATGTTGACAATCTTTTAAATAAAAAATTAGAGATTGTTGAGAAGACCATTGTTGAGACAGGCAAAAAAGAGATGTTTCCGATAATCGGTTATTCTTATTATGAATACGCAAAAAGCCTTAAGGATGATGACAAATACTCGGCTTTGCTTTATGCGGAATATGCCCTTGAACTAAGCAATCTCGACATATATTTTGACAATAATAAAAAATCCATGCTTTATATCAACAAAAGTTTTGTCTCAGTGCTTGTTTTAGGCATATTTATTGGGCTTTTGATAGGAATATTGTTTTTCAGAAGAAAGAGAGAAGATAAGATTATTATTAAACTTAAAAGATAAAATTCTTAAAATTGATTATAAAACCCGGGAATGAAGCCGAAGCCTCAGTCCCAGGAAAAAGAGGTGATTATAAACCTGAGATAGGAGCCGAGGCCCCAATCCCAGGAAAAAGAGGTGATAGTTGAAAATAAAGATGTAGATAAACACCCCCAAACCTGCTTCTAACTACTCTGTAAGCGTAACTACTATATAAATCTTTCGATTTTTTAAGGATTATAGAGTAGTAACACAATTCTAAAATAGGTTTATAGACGAGAAAATCTGAAATCAATAACTATTTAAATGCCTTAAAAACCTAAAAAAACATGTTATGCCAGAAATGCAGTAAAGCCAAGGCAGAGATAAAACTGCCTTACCTTGGCCTAAGATTATGCAAAGCCTGTCTCTGTAGGCTTATTGAAAAAAGGGTAAAAAAAGAGATAAGATCAAGAGAACTTATTAATGAGAAGGAAAAGATCCTTTTGCTGGACAACAACAGCAAAGAATCAAAAATCTCAGAGTGTATTCTTAATATAGCATACAACAATAGATTAAATCTGATAAAGGCAAAGGTCACTGATTTTAAACTAGGCTCTTTAGGCAAGAAAACAAAAGAAATCATAAAAAAGAACAGGATAAAACAAGTCATCATCCCTTGGAATCTTGATGATGAAATAATATATTTCACTGAAAACCTGTTTAATAAAGGAGATTTTAAGTTTTTATGTCATTTCACCCAGGACAAAATCCTTTTCATAAAGCTTTTGAGAAATGTGCTTGAGAGCGAATGCCTGTTGTTTGCAAAATGCAGGAAATTTAAATTGAAGGATAGGCCAGAAAAAGACAAGCAAAGAAGAGGTATAAAAAAGATGCTTGATAAGATAAACAAAAAACATGCAGAAACAAAGTTTTCACTGCTGAAAAGCATAGACAGCTTAAACAAAATTATAAAAATAAATTAAATAAATACTGTGGACTTCAGTCCACAGTATTTGAGAATCCTTAGAAATTTGTTTCACAAATTTCTGGGACACAAGAAATGCTTTCAGCATTTCTTCGTGAATTGTCATAGGAGTTGTCATTCATCTGCAAACTGAAGTTTGTAGTATTCTGACAATTTTTGATAAATATTTTAGAATTTTACTTCAACATCCTTTGTGTCTTCCTCTGCAACCTTAAACATTTCCTCATCCGTATATTTCATCCATCCTGCTATGATCATGTCAGGGAATGAGTGTATTTTTATGTTGTAGGTATTGGCACTGTCATTGTAGAATTCTCGCCTGTCTGCAAGTTCATTTTCAAGCCCGCTTATTCTGTTCTGCAGCTGGATGAAATTCTCATTTGCCTTTAAGTTTGGATAGTTTTCTGCAACAGCAAATATTGTCTTAAGTGCGCTGCTTATTGCATTGTCTGCATCTGCTTTCTCTGACATTGTCTTTGCATTTAGCATAGATGTTCTTGCCTTTGTAAGCTCTACAAGCGTGCCTTTCTCATGCGTCATATATCCTTTTACAGAGTTTATAAGCTTTGGAAGCTCGTCTGATCTCTGTTTCAGGAGCACATTTATGTTTGCCCATGACTTTTTGATATTGTTTTTGAGCCTTACAAGGCTGTTAAATATTCCTACTATATATGCTGCTATTGTAACAATTACAAAAGCTACTACAACTAAAATTATTATTATTGTTCCAACTGCCATTTTAATACCTCCATTTTTATTTATAATAGATTAAACATGTATTTAAAACTTATTATTAAGCTTGCTATGCTTAAGCATGCCCCCAGGATTATATAACCCAATACCTTCCATTTCATCTCCTTCAATAAGTCGTTCTCAGGCTTGTCTGAGATATAATATATTTTTTCATTATTGCCTTTTTGTATCATTACATCCTCTACATTATCCTTTGCTGTGCCATCCTCAACAAAGGGGTTGTCTGCTGCAGTGCCCATTATGTAAAGCTTGTCTTTTGGAGCAATAAAGTGCTCTCTATACCTCATGTTTTTTTCGTCGGGTCCAAATGAGACAAATCCAAAAAGTGTTTTGCGGCTCATACCCTTTGCATTAAGGAAATTTATTATTGCATCAGGGGTTTTTCTGCCAAAACCAGGTTTAAACTCAAAATCTCTTGAAACATTTACATTTGCTCCCTTTGAATCAATAAGGACACCGCCAGTATCATCCTTTAAGTAGAATGGCTGTTCTTCATGCCCTGAGCTAACAGTAACCCAATGGCTGCTCTTGCCAGAGCTGCGGTATTCTTCTATTGTGTAGCTATAATAAACACAATCCTTATTTGAGAAAGGGCTTTTCAGTATTTCCTTGTATGCAGGAACAACTTCTCCATAAATCTCAACCAAACCCATTGCAAGAGACCTTATCTTGCTTGTGGGTATGTTTTCTATCAGGCGCTTTTGCTTTAATAGTTTAATTCCCTCCCAGAATAAGAATACGCCTGTTGCAAAAAAACCCAATGTCCAGATAGACATCCAAATTATATTTTTCATTATCATTATCAATAAAATTAATTGAGTATTATTTAAACTTTTCTTGTTTTAGGTTAGAAAAAGTTTAAAAATGAGTTAAATTAATCCCATAAAAAGGTAATTAAACAAAAAGAAATCTTAGAGCCAGCCTAAATTTTAACTTTTGATTTAAAATCACTTGCAAGACTTTTGAACTGTTCCTTAAGATGATTATGATCTGATTTCAGCTGGGCAACTGATACGCCTATTGTGAAAATTGAACCTAAATTAAAAATTAGTAATCCTATAATCAAGTCTTCAGTGGTCCAGGAGCCACCAAATATTATTCTTAATATTTGGATTAAGATGTATAATCCGAATAGCATAACAAATATTTCAATTGCTTTCTCTATTTTTTCATTTATGCACAGAAATGCTTGCGAAAACCTCATACTTTAGTATGAGGATGAGCATTTCTGGCATGCTCAAAAATGCTCTGCATTTTTGGCACACCGGAAAACTATGTTTTCCTTGTGTCCTAAAAATCCACTG
>CAYOHL010000041.1:0-7707 GCA_964403775.1 uncultured Methanosarcinales archaeon | reverse complement strand
TTTTTTGTGGCGCAGCTATCCAGCTAAACAACAAAAAGATTGTTACAGGAAAAAATTCGCCTTTGATGCATGCAGAATCAGCAGCCATCCTAAATGCCATAAAAATATTAGCTGGTATTCCTGACAAAATTGACTTATTATCTCTAGGGATAATTGATAATATAAAATTTTTAAAAAAGAATATATTAAAGAGAAAGTCAGAGAGCCTTAATGTTGAAGAGACAATGATAGCATTGGCTATTAGTTCTGCAACTAATCCAATGGCAAAATTAGCTGTTGAGATGCTTAAAAAGCTCAGGAATTGCGAGATGCACACAACACACCTGCTTAAAAAAGATGATGAAAGGGGGCTTATAAGGCTGGGAGTGATTGTAACAACTGACGCAAGATTTAACCTAATGTCTTGACTGGATTATTCTAGCCCAGATTTTTCCAAAACATTTATTAATAAGGCTTTTTTCCAGTGTTTTTATGCCAGGGGAAAATAATAATCAAGGAAGGTTTGCTAAAAACAGGCAGGTTTCCAGGCTCTTGGAAAAATATGATAAAAATTATAAGAAGCTATTGGTTATTCCTATTGTCATGCTTATGCTTTCTATTGGGGTCATATCCTATAAGTATTCAACAACAGGCGACTTTGTAGACAAGGATATATCGCTGAAGGGGGGCATTACAATAACAGCTCCTTATAAGGATATTGATGTTCCCAACCTAAACGCATATTTATCGTCTGAATTTCCAGGATCAGACATCTCTATAAGAACGCTAACAAAATTAGGTGAAAAAACAGAGCTTGCAATAAGCAGCTCAGACATAGGTTCAAATGAACTATTAAACAGCCTGAAAGCAAGGCTTGGAGATCTTGATTACGGCGTTGAGGAAATGGGCTCATCCCTTGGAAAAAGCTTCTTTAGGGAAACATTTATTGCAATACTTTTTGCATTCCTGTTTATAGGCATTGTTGTTTTTTTCTATTTCAGGCAGCCAATACCATCGCTTGCAATTGTGCTTTCTGCATTCTCAAACATGGTTGTCACTTTAGCAGTTATTAATTTAATGGGCGTTAAGCTCTCTACTGCAGGTGTTGCTGCCTTTCTGATGCTTATTGGCTATAGTGTTGATACGAACATATTGCTATCAACAAATGTGTTAAAGAGAAAGGGAGGGGAGGTTATAGACAGAATATTTAATGGCATGAAAACAGGGCTTGCAATGACCTCAACAACTGTTACAGCAATAGTTATTGCATATATATTTTCCCAGTCAGCTGCCTTAAGCCAGATTATGCTAATCCTGATTATTGGTCTTTTAATGGATGTTTTGAACACATGGGTGCAGAATGCCGGAATACTCAGGCTATACCTGGAAAGGGGAGCCAAAAATGAGTAAAATAAAAAAGATATTCACAAACCTAAGGGTTGTAATCCTTCTGGCTGTTATTCTGTTTGCTGTTGTAGCTGTAAATCCGCATCCATTCAACAAAGGGGTTACCATAAGGAATGTCATACTGAATTCATCTGCAAGCCTGGCCGGGATAGAAAGCCCGAAGCCAACAGCAAGCCCCATGAGCAGGGAAAAAATAATCTCAATAAACAACAAGCCAATCAATAATGTAGTTGATTATCATTCATTTGAGGCAAGCCTAAAGCAGAACAGGACAGTGAGCATAAAAACAGACAAGGGCACTTATATACTGACAACAAGGTATAGAACAGAAACAATTGTTCTGAATGAAACAGAAGAGAAAACAATTGTCAGGGAAGTTGATGTGACAGAGATTGTTGATGGAGCAAAGGTTAACAAGACAATAAACAAAACAGAGGTTGTAACTGTCCCAAAGACAATAACAAAAATTTACAATGATTCAATAGACCTCGGAATAAGGGTTTATAATGCGCCAACAACAAACATAAGAAAAGGCCTTGACCTCCAGGGCGGAACTAGAGTTCTTCTTGAGCCAGAGGAAGAAATATCAGCAGATGAGATGGAACTGGTTCTCTCTAACATCAAGCAAAGGCTCAATGTTTATGGTTTGAGCGATATTGTTGTAAGAACAACTGCTGACCTTTCAGGCAACCAGTATATACTTATTGAGGTGGCGGGCGCTAATGAGGAAGAGGTTAAGGAGTTGGTTGCAAAGCAGGGAAAGTTTGAGGCAAAAATAGGCGACAACATTGTTTTCAGGGGCGGAAATGATATAACCTATATTTGCAGAAGCGCTGACTGCTCTGGCATTGACCCAAATGCAGGCTGCAGCAAGAGCAATGGCCAGTGGTTCTGCAGATTCAGGTTTTCTATCTCATTAAGCCCAGAGGCAGCTGAAAGACAGGCAGAGTTTACAAAAAATTTAGATGTTATAACAGAGGGCAAGCAGGACTATCTTAATGAAACACTTGACCTTTATCTGGATAATCAGCATGTTGATTCATTAAATATAGGGGCTGAACTGAAGGGCCGCGCTATAACAGACATCCAGATATCTGGATCAGGCATGGGCACAACAGAGCAAGCAGCATTGTTTGACTCATTAAACAATATGAAAAGACTGCAGACAATACTCATTACAGGGTCATTGCCTGTTAAGCTTAATATTGTCAAGACAGATGCCATCTCACCAGCCCTTGGGGAAAGGTTTGTTAAAAACGCATTTTTCATCGGGTTGGTTGCAATATTGGGCGTATCACTGATTGTGTTCCTAAGATACAGGAAAATAGAAATATCAGTGCCAATGATAATAAACCTTATAGGAGAGGTTATTATAATCCTAGGGGTTGCTGCATTAATTGGCTGGAATATTGATATCGCAGCAATAGCAGGAATAATAATAGTTATTGGTACAGGTGTTGACCACATGATTGTCATATCTGATGAATTATTAAGAAAAGAGCAACAGACATTCTTTAACTGGAAACAGAGGATTGGCAATGCCTTCTTTATCATAATGGCAGCCTACTCCACAACAGTTGTTGCCATGCTTCCATTGATGAGGGCAGGAGCAGGGCTTTTGAAAGGCTTTGCAATAACAACCATTATAGGCATTTCAGTCGGTGTGTTTATTACAAGGCCTGCATTTGCAGCTGTTGTTGAAATACTACTGAAAGACAAGATTTAAGATGATAATCACAATCTCTGGCAAAGCTGGATCTGGGAAAAGCAGTGTTGGAATGCTTGTTGCAAAAAAACTCGGCTTTAAATACTACTGCATAGGCGATCTCAGAAGGGAGGTGGCTGAGAAAAAAGGCATCAGCCTGGAGGAGTTAAATAAACTGGGGGAAAAAGACCCGTCAACAGATTTGGAGCCAGACAGGTTTGCTGAGGAAAAGGGAAAAAAAGAAGACAACTTTGTTATGGTCGGAAGGACATCGTTTCATTTCATACCAAAATCAATAAAATTCTTTCTTGATGTTGAGCCAAAAACAGGTGCAGAGAGGATATTTAATCACCAAAGAAATGATGAAAAATACAATAATCTGGATGAAGCAATTGAAAAGATAAGAAAGAGGCACGAGTCTGATAAAATCAGGTATAGAAAATATTATGGTTTGGATGTTTTCAACAAAAAAAATTATGATTATGTTGTTGACACAACAAACCTTACAATAAGAGAGGTTGCTGACAAAATTATTGAGAAAATTCGATAACTTTATAAACATAATATCTAATTTCAGAATATTGCTTCTAATTATAAGGGGTTAAATTGGTAAAAAAAGGAGATTTTGTAGAGCTTGAATACACAGGCAGGATAAAAGACCTTGATATTGTCTTTGATACAACCAGTGAGAAAGAGGCAAGGGAAAACAATATTTACAATGAAAAGGCGTCTTATGGCCCCATAATAATCTGCATTGGCCAGAAACATGTAATTCATGGCCTAGATGAACAGCTTGAGGATAAGAAACTAGGAAAAAAATATCAGATTGAGCTAAGGCCTGAGAAGGGCTTTGGAAAAAAGGACGCAAAGCTGATACAGCTCGTAGCCACAAGCAAGTTCATAAAGCAGAAAATCAGCCCAATGCCCGGGTTGCAGGTAAACATAGACGGCTTAATTGGCGTGATAAGAACAGTCAGCGGAGGCCGAACTTTAATTGATTTTAACCATCCCCTTGCAGGAAAGGAACTGGTTTATGACTTCAGGATTAACAGGATAGTAAAAGATGATGAGGAAAAGCTAAAGGCATCTCTAAAGCTGCAGCTAAACCTAAAGGGCATAAAGGCAAAAATTAAAGAGGGAAATGCAACCATAACCCTAAACATAAAACAGGAGCTGCCAAAGCCTGTCCAGGAGAGATTAACAAAAAACATCATGGAGATTATACCATCAATTAAAAAAATTAAATTCAAGGCAGTACAAACAAAAACAAATGAGGATAAACCATCAGGAAAAGAAAGAGAAAACAAGAGCACTAATCCTTAATTTTTTCGACAGCTTTAAATATAAGTAATAGAATAATAATCTTAGCTTTAGATGTGAGGTGGGGAAATTGGCTGATTTCATCAAGGGGAATCCTAGGGAAAATATTATAGAACCAACTAAAAGAAGTGTTGAACTTGACGCTGAGCTAGAGGAGATGCTTTCAAAACAAAAAGCCACAATAAAGGTTATCGGCACAGGAGGTGCTGGCAATAATACAATCAACAGGATAAGCGAGGTTGGGGTTATTGGCGCTGAAACAATAGCTGTTAATACAGATGCCCAGGATCTGCTTTACACAACAGCTGATAAAAAGATATTGATTGGCAAGGATATCACCCATGGCCTTGGCGCTGGCTCCAATCCAAAGATTGGCGAAGAGGCTACCAGGGAGAATGAGCAGGATATAAAGCATGCAGTACAGGGTGCAGACATGGTATTTATAACTTGCGGCCTTGGAGGCGGGACTGGAACAGGCTCTGCACCAGTGATAGCAGATGTTGCCAAAAAGGTAGGCTCTCTTACTGTGGGTGTTGTAACAATCCCGTTTTCAGTAGAAGGCCAGCGTAGGTATGAAAATGCTGTGATCGGCCTTGAAAAAATGGAAAATATTGTAGATACATTAATCGTTATTCCTAATGATAAATTATTGGAGCTTGCGCCTGACCTGCCACTGCATACTGCATTTAAGGTCGCAGATGAAATACTGACAAATGCTGTGAAGGGAATTGCAGAGATGGTTACAAAAGTAGGGCTTATTAATCTTGATTTTGCAGACATCCGTGCAGTAATGACTGGCGGAGGGGTTGCCTTGATAGGTGTAGGCGAGTCAGATTCAGAAAACAGGGCTGTTGAGGCAGTTGAGAAGGCAATATCAAACCCCTTGTTGGATGTTGACATATCAGGAGCAAATGGCGCCCTGATTAATGTTGCTGGCGGCCCTGACATGACTCTAGATGAGGCGCGCAAGGTTGTTGAGACAGTATCTGAAAAGCTGAATGAGGATGCAAAGCTGATATGGGGCGCACAAATATCAGAAGACCTGCAAAATACAATAAGGGCCATGCTCATAGTTACAGGTGTTAAGTCATCACAGATCTTTGGGTCAGGAATAAAGGTTTCAGAGAGAAAGAAGCAGGAGATTGAAACAGAGCTCGGGATAGAGTTTGTTGACTGAAAATGAAATTCAACTCTTTGGTATCAAGGCTTAAAGGTTTTGTCATTGAATGCAGGAGGGTATTTAGGGTAACAAAGAAACCATCTAATCTTGAGTTTAAGACTATTGTCAAGGCCTCTGGCCTTGGAATAATAATCATAGGATTAATTGGATTTATGATACAGATGATAAAACAATTATTCTTCTGAGGTGCTTTAAGTGGAAGAAAAACCAAATATCTTTATTTTAAGGACTACTGCAAACCGAGAGGACCAGGTAATGGACTTTGTTACAAGCAATGCCAATAAAAAAGGCATGAAGATTTACTCTGTGATAAGACCGCATGGCATGAGGGGCTATATATTTATTGAGGCAGAAAGCAGGGCAGAGGCAGAGCAATCTGCATTTAATGTGCCTTATGCACGCGGCATCCTTCCAAAAAAAGTGGATTACAAGGACATAGAGCATATGCTAGAGGAATCAAAGAAAGTAGAGATGAACATAAAGAAGAATGATATTGTTGAGATAATATCAGGCCCATTCAAGAGGGAAAACGCAAAGGTTACAAGGATAGACAGAACAAAAGAGGATGTTGTTGTTGAGCTTTTAGAAGCAGCTGTTCCAATCCCGATAACAGTCAAGATGGACACAGTCAAGGTAATAAGGCGTGAGGGAGAGGAGGAAAAGCAAAGCTGATTTCTCTACCATAAGTTTTATATATAATCACTAAGTTCTAATCTTAAAATGCCAAATAAAACAGTTGAAGCATTGATTGAGGGCGGAAAAGCAACAGCTGCACCGCCATTAGGGCCTGCTCTTGGACCATTAGGTGTTAATATAGGCCAGATAATAGCGGATATTAACAAAAAAACCTCTGGCTTTAAGGGAATGCAGGTTCCTGTTAAGATTAGAGTAGATGAAAATACAAAAGAATACAAAATATCAGTTGGAACACCACCTTGTTCTTCACTCATAATAAAGGAAGCAGGCATTGAAAAGGGAAGCTCAAGCCCAAAAACAGACAAGGTTGCTGACTTGAAGATAGAGCAGATAATAAAAATTGCAAAGATGAAAGAGGACTCTTTATTGGGAAAAACATTAAAGGAAAAGGTAAAGGAAATCATCGGAACATGCCGCTCAATGGGCATTCTTGTAGAGGGAAAGCCCTCTGTAGAGGCAATAAAGGAGATTAATGAGGGAAAGTTTGATAAGGAAATCAAGGAAGAGAAAACAGAGCTTTCTGCAAAGGAGCTAAAAGAGCTTGAAGAGGAGAAGAAAAGGTTGGCAAAGGAGATGGAGGAAAGGCGCGAGGAATTCATTACCAAGGCAAAGGAAATAATCTCCAAGATGGAGGGCAAGCCAAGGGGGGAAATAAAGACCAAGCTTACAGAGGCAGAAATACCCCTTGTTATAATAGATGAGCTATTGCCGGTTGAACCAAGGCCTGGCGAGGAGCTAAAGCCTGGTGCAGAAGCAAAACCTAAAGAAGAAAAAGCAGCAGAAAAAGGTACAGAACAAACAAAACAAGAAAAGAAATAATGTTAAACTAATTTTCAAATAAATAGTTTTAAATATAAGTATATGTTTATTAAATGAAAAGGGGGTGATTGAATGCCTATAAATTCAAAAAAAGATGCCTTAAGGGCCTTGTCAGACGTTAATCCTGAGCACAGTTTCTGGGTAAGTGACGGCAGTATTCTAAAAAACATAAATGATCTTCTTTCTGCACTGAAAAAAATGAAGAAAAATGTTTTTCGGGCGCATGTAAACAAAGAGAAGAATGATTTTGCCAACTGGATTAATGACATAATAAAAGACGAAAGGCTTGCAAAAGAGATTTCTAAAATAAAAGAGAAAAGGAAAATCCTTAGGAAGATTACACAAAGAGTCCGGTGGCTTAGGAAGAAAGCAAAATAAGTCTTTATTTTTTAATATATACCATAAGCCTCTTCTTCACGATATTTCGCACCGCATCTTGGGCATATATTCTCATTCTCTTCCAGCTCTGCACCGCATTTCATGCAAATCTTTTTATAAGGCATTAATATTCACCTAATCGGTTTTTTAGACGCGTTTTATTCTTCTAAATAGATTTAACATGTTTCATAAGAAAAAGTTTTTTTGTTCATGTTTCTAGTTG
>CAYOHL010000040.1:0-7886 GCA_964403775.1 uncultured Methanosarcinales archaeon | reverse complement strand
CTTTGGCGGGGCCTATCACACAATAAAAGTCATAAAGATTGGAACTGATTATGTTATTTTAGAGATTGCATCAGACCCTGTTACAGTAACACTAAATCTTCTTGAGTCCAAAAAGCTTGACCTGAACAATGACAACTACTATGACTTATATGTCAAATTAAACGAAATAAAGAGCAGCAAGGCTTACTTAACAGTAAAGTATATTCATGAGATTATAACTCCTGTTGTAGCTCCCCCTGCTGAAGAAGAGGAAGAAGAGCCAGAGGAAGCTCCAGAAGAACTGCCGGAAGAGGTTCCAGAAGAGCCAGAGGAAGAAGTGCTGCCAGAAGAGGAAGAGATTCCCCCCACAAAGCCGAAGACAGCAATGATGGTTGTCTTAATTATAGCGCTCATTGCATTAATGGGCTTCCTAATCTATAAAAAGAAAAAAAGATATTGATTTTTTGATTATATTTTTCTTTTTTATAATATTAACTAATTAAATATTTACTAGCTGAAACTTTAAAATCCTAACCCCAATCCGAAAATTTTCTAGAAAAATCCTGTAAAGGCTTATTAAACACTAATTCTGAATCAAACCTAATAAAATGCACATAGAAGTTGACCAAAGCGGGAAGATTGAACAGTTAAACAAAGACACTATAATTGCCTTTAGCAATAGAAATCAATATTCTGTTTTAATTCCAAAATTAGTAAAGCAGGAGGCATATCAATTATACAAAGGGAAAATCAGGAAATTAAGGTACAGATTATTTTGTATTGGAATCTATTATTGTCTAAGAAACTATATCAGGGAAAAAGAACTAATAACAATTTGTTGTGAGTACAAGGGTAAAGAGAATCTCATTAAATCACTCCTGCTTGAGTATTTAAGAAAAAATTACCCAAGGATTGATTCAAAAATTATAAGGTTTAACATAATCAGTAAAAAATCCAATGCACATGCTGTAGCAATTGATGTCTTTAGGGGCAATCGGAAGCCCAACAAAATTCTATTGTTAAATGATATTAAAAAATGCTTAAGAAAAAGATGATTCGGGGGGCAGGCAACACCTGCATTTTTCTCCATAACTCATACTTTTCACAATATATGTTAGAGGGAAAACACCCTTCATCAATATAATAATAATTAATACGCATAACTCATATTTAAACCTTTGCAAAAACAATCCGAAAATTTTCTAGGAAAACTCTTTAAGGATATTGAACATTAGTTCTAAAACTCAATTAAGCAGCAATCATAACCTCAAAACAAAATTTAAAAAACTATAAAACCTATAATCCTAGCTCTTCATCAATATTCTTTGCTATTTCTTTTAGATCACTGCATGCCCTTTTGATGTCTTTTTCTATCTCCTCGACAAGCACCTTAAGGTTTTCAACCCTTAAAATATACTTATTTTTCTCATTGACAACAATGCCTGAGCCCATCAACCTATTCAGGTGGTGTATGGCTGTGCCCCTGCTCAACCCTGTTTTATATGCAAGCTCGTCGCTTGACAATGGCTTTTTTTTCCTTGAACTCTTAATCAATTCAATAAATATCCTGAAGCATGAGCTATTCCTGTCCCTTAGACTAAACAAGCCAAGTGATGAGCCAAGCCACTGAAGCTCTTCATTAATGTCTTTTTTAAGCGGCTTTCTGAATCTTATTATGGTTATTTTCTGGTGCTCATATCTCATATCCAGCTAAGTTATTTCACTTATTTATAAACTTTTTGCGAAACATTTATATATAAGCTGTTTATTCTAATATGTAATGGTTGACTTAAAGTCAACAGGAGGTGAATAGAATGATATGGGAACCTTTTGAAGAATTTAAGGCAATACAAGAGGAGATGGAAAGGCTTTTTGCAAAAACAAGACATCTTTTAGGGTTTGAAAACCAAGGCAAGAGCCTGGCAAAAACCAACAACTTTATTAGAGCACCTATCTCTGATGTAGTTGAGACTGAAAATTCAGTTGTAGCATCATTTGAGTTGCCAGGAGCTGATAAGAAGGACATAGAGTTAAATGTTGATGATAGCTTTATTGAGGTCAAGGTAGAGAAAAAAATAGAGGCTGAAGTTAAGAAAAAAGGATTTTATTCATATGAAACAAGAGCTCATCAGTTCTACAGAAAACTACCATTGCCAGCAGAGGTTATAGCTGAGAAAACAAAGGCAACATACAAAAATGGAATGCTAAGAATAGAGATTCCAAAAAAGAAACAGGCATTAAAAAAGAAAAGAATTGAAATTGAATAATTTTTTATGATTTTTATATATTCTGCAAGAGAGAAAATGACCAAAGAAACAATAAGAAAGGAAATGCATAAGCATAGCAGGCATGAAAGGGAATTAGAAAACCTCAACAATAAAATAAAGGAGCTTACAGACTCATTACAGAGACTGCAGGCAGAGTTTGAGAACTACAGAAAAAGGGTTGAAAAGGAAAAACAGGATTTTATTAAATATTCATCACAGGGCTTGATACTAAAACTGCTTCCAATAGTTGACTCATTTGAGATTGCCCTTAAAAACCATGAAGACAAAGATAAATTCCTCGAGGGCATGAACCTAATATTTTCACAGTTTTATTCAATACTTGAAAAAGAGGGCCTAAAACAAATTAATCCGCTGGGTGAAAAATTTGATCCAGACAAGCATGAGGTGCTGATGTGTGATAAAAGTGATAATCTCAATAACACAATAACAGAGGTTTTGCAAAAAGGTTATATAGTTAATGATAAAGTGATAAGGCATGCAAAGGTAAAGATTGCAAAAAACAAATAAGGGGTTAAAATGCTTATCTCAAAAAAAACACCAAAAGAAACTGTGTTAAAACTTGGAAAAGAGTGCAGGATGTGCGGCAATTGCTGCAAATACACATCCGGGTTTTTAGTTGATGATGACTTAATAAGGATTGCAAGATTTTTGAGGAAGACAACAAATGAGCTTAAGGAGCAGTATCTTGAAGAGCACGAAAGGTTTAACACAAAAATATTGAGGCCAAAACTTATCAAGGGAACCAGGCCATATGGCAAATGCGTTTTTTATAATGAGCAGGTTGGCTGCACTATCAATGAGGCAAAGCCACTGCATTGCAGAATAACCAGCTGCAACACCTATGGAAATGAGTTAAACCAGTGGTTTATGCTTAACTACCTTGTAAATCCAGATGACCCAGAATCAATAAGACAGTGGGGCACATTTTTAACGCAGAACAGGCCAATACCTGGCGGCTCATTAAGAGAGCTTGTTCCTGATGAGGCTAAGCTGAGAAAAATATTAAGCTACGAGGTTTAAGATTAACATGAATGATGAAAACAGAATCCAAAAGCAGAAATTATACCTTAAAGCAGGGGCCATACTAAAATATTTCCTTGGAACAAGCGACAGGATAGACACTTTAATAATGTGCAGAAGTAATGAGATTGATCTTGTAACAACAGACCAGGACTTGTATGAGGCATTGGGCTCTTTAAAGGAATATGATAACTTCAACCAGAGAAAGCTTGTAAAGTTCCTTGAAGTTGTTGAAATAGGATCATTAAAACGAGTAAAGGGGATTGAGAGAAGCATATTAACTCATGAAAGAGTTGGGGAATTAAGGAAGATTGCTTTAAAAAAAGAAGATTAGGGGGTTAAAATGGCAGAAAAACAAAAAATAAACATGAACATAATGGATGGCGATGCATTTTTTTCACACGAGACATCAATCAACTTCAGTCCGACACAGTTTATCTTTGATTTCAGGTGCGTAACACCAAGGATAGATGCAAGGAGCCCAACTGCTACAATAGCATTAAAGCACAATGTTGTTATGATGGAGCCATATCATGCAAAGCAGTTTCTCACTATAATGTCAAAGGTTGTAAAAAAATATGAGTCAGAGTTTGGCAAGATAGAGAAGCCTGATTCATTAAAGAAGCTTGAGAAAAAGAAAAACAAGAGGATTAAAAAAGCCGAGGAAAGCAAAACACTGAAGTCACCGAGTTATTTTGGATAATCATAAAGCTGATTTGGAGGCAATTAAAATGGTCAAGGAAAAAACAAAAAAGGAGAAGATAATTGGGATAGATTTAGGAACAAGCAATTCTGCAGCAGCCTTTCTGCAGGCAGGAAAGCCTGTTATCATACCCAGCTCTGAGGGAACGACAGCTTACGGAAAGGCATTTCCATCAGTAGTTGCATTTACAGATGATGGGCAGACGCTGGTTGGAGAGCCGGCCAGAAGGCAGGCAGTTTCAAATCCAGAGAGAACAATAACAGCTGCAAAGAGAAAGATGGGCACAAACCACAAATACAGCATTAATGGCAGAGAATACACTCCGCAGCAGATATCTGCATTCATACTGCAAAAAATAAAAAAGGATGCAGAGGAATTTATTGGAGAGAAAATTTCAAAAGCAGTTATAACCTGCCCTGCTTATTTTGATGACAACCAGAGACAGGCAACAAAGGATGCCGGGACAATTGCTGGCCTTGATGTTATCAGAATAATTAATGAGCCGACAGCTGCATCACTTGCTTATGGCCTTGACAAAACAGACAAGGAACTTAAGATACTGGTTTTTGATTTCGGGGGCGGAACATTAGATGTTACAATCATGGAATTCGGCGAGGGAGTTTTTGAGGTAAAGTCAACCAGCGGAGACACACAGCTTGGAGGAACAGACATGGATAATGCGCTTACAGATTTTATTGTGAATGATTTTAAGAAAAAAGAGGGAATTGACCTGAAAAAAGACCATGTTGCAATGCAGCGCTTAAGAGAGGCTGCTGAAAAAGCCAAAATAGAGCTTTCAACAACACTTGAAACAGATATAAACCTGCCTTTTATAACTGCTACTGATAAAGGCCCAAAGCATCTGACAATGAAGATAAGGCGCTCAAAGCTTGAGGAATTAGTTGAGCCAATAATAAAGAAATGCAGGCATCCAACTGAGCAGGTAATAAAGGACGCTAAATTAAAGCCAGATGAAATCAATAAAATTATCCTGGTTGGCGGGCCTACAAGAATGCCATGCGTAAGAAAGTTTGTTGAGGACTTCATAGGAAAAAAGGCAGAGAGGGGAATTGACCCGATGGAGTGTGTTGCAGCAGGTGCTGCTATACAGGCAGGAGTTCTTGCAGGAGAGGTAAAGGATATTTTATTGCTTGATGTAACACCCCTGACATTAGGAATTGAAACCCTTGGAGGGGTAAGAACCCCTTTGATTGAGAGAAACACAACAATTCCAACAAAGAAATCACAGATATTTTCAACAGCTGCAGACAATCAGCCGGCTGTGACAATCAATGTTTTACAAGGTGAGAGACCAATGGCTGCTGACAACAAAAGCCTGGGCAGGTTTGATTTGGTTGGAATTCCGCCTGCACCAAGAGGAGTTCCACAGATAGAGGTTTCATTTGACATTGATGCAAACGGCATAGTTCATGTGACTGCAAAGGATCTTGGAACAGGAAAAGAGCAGTCAATAAAAATTACAGCATCTCAGAAGCTTAATGAAGAGGAAGTTGAAAGGATGAGGAAAGAGGCTGAAGAGCATGCAGATGAGGACAAGAAAAGAAAACAAGATGCTGAAACAGTAAACCAGGCAGACACCTTGGTTTACTCAACAGAGAAGCTTTTTAAGGACTTTGAGGGAAAGGTTGAGAGCAGGGAGCTTGAGACTGTTAAAGGAAAGATAATGGAGTTAAAGGAACTGCTAAAGCCAGATAAGAAAGATATTCAGGCAATAAGGGCAAAGACAGATGAAATAAACCAGCTTGTGCAGAAAATCTCAACAGAGATGTACCAAAAAGTGGCTGAGGAGCAGGCAAAGAAGCAGCAGCAATCCAAGGCAGAAGACACAGCAAAGAAGCCAAAAAAGAAAGGCGAAAAAGTAGTTAACGCAGAATACAAAGAAGAGGATGATGAAGAAAAGAAAGAAAAGAAATAATTTTTCTTTTTTTTGATTTAAGTCTTTAGTTTAAAATGAAAATATTGGCAATATGCGGAAGTCCAAGAAAAGGGAATACTGAGTTTATGCTAAACAAAGTTTTGGAGGGTGCAGGTGATGTTGAAAAAGAATTAATTCTTTTGAGAAATTTAGATATTAAACCATGCACTGGCTGTGATATATGCTATAATGAGGGAAAACCATGCCCTATAAAGGATGATATGGAACAATTATATGAAAAATTGTTAGAAGCAGATATTATTGTTTTTGGTTCACCTAATTACTTCAAAAATATCTCCGGATTAATGAAAAATTTTATTGACAGGACAAATGCAATAGTAGAGCCGCCAAGATTAAAAAATAAAAAAACAGGAATTGTCAGTGTTGGAGGACAGGACCTGAAAAATATAAAATTCTGCGAAAATGTTTTGAAGGAATTCATTTATGATCACCAGATGATTCTTATTGGAAGTGTTATTGCAAAAGCAGAAGGCCCAGAAGAGATTAAAGAAAATACAGCAGTAATAGAGGAATTAAAGGAACTAGGTAAAAAATTAGTGAAATAAAAATGGCCAAAGACTATTACAAGATATTGGGTGTTTCTGAGAACGCCTCCAAGGAGGAGATTAAAAAGGCATATAAAAGACTGGCCAAGAAATACCATCCTGACCTGAATAAAACAGATCCTGATGCTGCTGAAAAGTTCAAGGAGATTAATGAGGCTGCATCTGTTCTTGGGGATGACAAGAAAAGAGCGCAGTACGACCGCTTCGGCACTACTACAGAGGGCTTTGGGGCAGGCACATCTGGTTTTGATTTCTCTGACTTTGGCTTCTCAGACTTTGGATTTGATTTTGAGGATATATTTGACACTTTCTTCAGCAGGGGTTTTGGAAGGCACAGCAGAGGTCCAAGGAGAGGGGCTGATTTGAGGTATGATATGGAAATAACCTTAGAGGAAGCTGCCTTTGGCGCAAAAAAGCACATTATAGTTCCGAGAATGGAAAGGTGCAATGAATGCAATGGAACTGGGGCAAGCTCAAGCTCTGGTATTATAACATGCGACAAATGCAATGGCTCTGGCCGTTTTCAGCAGACAAGGAGGACACCATTTGGCATATTCTCCACAACAACAACCTGCCCAAAATGCCATGGAGAGGGCAAGATTATAAAAGACCCGTGCCCTGAATGTGAAGGCACTGGAAGAGTGCATCATGACAGGAAAATAGAGATAACCATACCAAAGGGTATTGACAATAACAATGAACTCAGGATTGCCAATGGCGGGGAAGCTGGAATAAAAAATGGAAGCCCTGGTGACTTGTATGTTGTAATACACATAAAGCCGCATGAGATATTTGAGAGAAAGGAAAATGATATTTATCTTGAGATGCCAGTAAGCTTTGCACAGGCAGCACTTGGCTCTGAAATAGAGGTTCCAACATTAAAAGGCAAAGCAAAACTTAAGATACCAGCAGGAACTCAGACAAACACACTATTTAGAATGAAAGGCCAGGGTATTCCAAACCTTCATGGATATGGCACTGGCTCAGAAAATGTAAAAATAGTTATTGAAACCCCAACAAAACTTACAAAAAAGCAGAGAGAGCTTCTAGAAGAGTTTGAAAAAGAATCAAAAAAGAAAAAAGGATTTTTTGGCTTCTAGTTAAAACTAGGTTTAAAACCCTCTTAAAGCAATTTAAACAAAACTATACTTTTAACCACTTTGTTGTAACAAACAAACCAAAAGATTTATATATTGATTAATATTATGGCTTTCAAGGAGGCATTAAAATGTATAAGAATCAAACTCAACGTAATATTAAAGAACAACCTTACATTTCCTTACAAAAACTAGGAGAAAATAAGCTTGTTAGAGGCATAACAACTCTTGTAGGAGGCATTGTAGGATTTTGTTTGGCGTACCAAGTAGCAAAAAGTATTGATTCATATATCCCTA
>CAYOHL010000039.1:2284-8046 GCA_964403775.1 uncultured Methanosarcinales archaeon | reverse complement strand
TCCAAGAAAAACAAAGAAAAAAATAATAAAAAATAGAAAAATTTATATACTATTTATTATATATAGTTATATAAGATAGTACAATCAACAATGCTGCATAGCCCAACCTTGGAATCAGTAATTATGGTAGAGAAAACCATACAAAAATACAGCCAGGAATATGGAAAATACCAGTTATGGAAAAAACTGCCTAAAAAAATGATGTATCAGACCTTTCAGGTAATTTTAAATTATTTAAAGGAATCTGGAAAGATTATAATTGATAAGGATAGATGTATAATATGGACATATGATCCAGAGGGAATAAAAAAGCTAATTTCTAAAGGCCTTAAACTAAGATGAATAATAAACCAATATATGTAACCTTTGGTAATAAGAAATTAGAGTCTAATTTTGAATCTTTGAAAAAAGGCAGATTCCAAGACAAACAACTTTATAGTTTTATAGAGAGGGCAATCAAGGATCTGAAAAAGAATCCAAGCTGTGGTATAAAGATACAAAAGAAACTTTGGCCCAAGATTTACATCCAAGTGTATAAAATCACTAACCTATGGAAGTATGATTTGTCAAATGGCTGGAGATTAGTTTATACTATTAAGACAGATGAGATTATGATATTGAGTGTTATACTTGAGTGGTTTAATCATAAAGAGTATGAAAAAAGGTTTAGCTATTGATTTTATTCTGATACAATAAATTTACTGTTGAGATAACATTTTATCTTCCATTTTCTTACATTATTTTCCAAGCTTGTTTAATATGTGATGCGGGGAAAGGGATTCGAACCCTTGTATCCACTAAGGAAATGGATTTCACCTAATGGATATTAAACTATTGCATAATCTTCTCATTCAATAACTTGAGTCCATCGCATTTGACCACTCTGCCATCCCCGCTTATTGCTTTAGAATTAGAGTTTATTATAAAAAGCTTTTTATTTAAGAATAGTCTTAACTTTTCTCAAAACCTGTTTAAGCATAAACTATTTTTTTTATTTTATAATCAATATTAAATTTCTGAAATATGGCTTCAATATCTTTTTGTTTTTCCTTACCAACCAACAAACTACCTCTTCCTGCTGAAATAATGTTTTCATTGTCAACAATTCCAGGGTATTCCTTAACTATTTTTTTCTTTCCTTTATAGTACCATGATTTTTTTCCATGCAGAACCTTTGAGAACAATGTCCTCTTTTCAGAATTTAATGCAGAGAAAGAATAAAGGATGTACTGTTTTAGGCCCATTAATTCATTATTAAAAACCCAAATACCAGAAGAATAAATAACCTTGCCTTCTTCGATTATTTTCCTGAGCAATGTTTTATCTTCATCTTTTACAAGATACCCCTGGAATTCTAGATGTACTCTGACACCATATTTAACACAAACTGGTCTTACCAACTCTCTAATTTTATCTTTAATCCTCTCATTCGCTTTTTTTCTATTTAAAACAACAAGCAAGTCTAAATCAGAATGTCTCCTTGAAAAATCCCCTCTTGCAACTGAGCCATAAACTATTACAATCAGAATTTCCCTTAGTTCAGGAAAAACTAATTTCAATTCTTTTATTGTACTCTCAAAATCCCCATTCATATTATCTCATTCAATAATCTTGCTAATTTTTTGATATGCTCATACATCTTGCCATTCTCTCCCTTGTATGCTACCTTGTTTCTTTCGTTTCTATCAACAGTTTCAATAAGCCTATGATTTCATCTGAAAATAGATTTCTGTTCTCAAATACTTTCCTATACCTGTTTTCATGGTTAAACGAATGCTGTTCAAGTTCTCTTGCGAAAACAGCTTCTATGATATTTATGGCAGAATAGAAATAGTTTTGAGCAGCCACAATTCTGTTAATCTTCCTTTTTTTCTCATTAATCTCTTTTCTGAATTTTTGCTCATATTCCTCTGCTATTTTAAAATGTGCTTCTGCAACCCCTTTATGTATATTTTCATTCATAAAATCACCTGCACACTTTAATGAACAGTAAGAGTATTTAAATCTTTCTGTTCAACTTATTGAAAAGTAAGAAATCATATATTCCTAAGCCTTGACTCAATCTCAGCCAGGTCTTTTTCTAGTCTATCTATCTCATCTATCCTGACTTCAGCTTTCTTTGTTTTTCCTTTTTTGGTTTTTTCTGTTCTTTTTTTTGCATAGGCCTCTTCTTTTAGTTTATGTTTTGGAAAATGCTCCTTTAACTCAGACAAAAGAGCCAGCATCTCATCTATTTTCTCCTTAAACTCAATAATTTTTTTATGCCTTTCCTCCCTTATCAGCTTGAGTTTTTCATAGTCCCTAAGGCTCTGCACAATTGCCTTTGATGACTCAAGAAGATTCCTCCTTAAGCTAATAGGTTCTTTTACACCAACATAAAATCCCTTTGCCTCTGCCATAAATCCCCTTTAAGTTGTTTCTGGTTTTCCCAGTGCCTCATCAACACTGGCTATTTTTTCCTCAATCTCCTCAAGGTTTGAGTCCCATTTACCCAATTGGTTGTATTCCTCTATTTTCAGCTCGCTGATTCTTTTAAGTATGTCCCTTGCCTCATTAAGCTTATCCTTGACAAGCCTTACTGTTTCCAATATCTTATTGTATTCCTCAATTTTTATGAAAACCTGTGCATTTTCCTGCATATTATCACCCTTTTGACAGTATGTCATCTACCAATATAATTTTTTTATTCAAGCCGTCTAATGAATCATGCATTTTTTTCAGCTCATTGTTCTCCCTTACTTTGATGCTATTTAGTCTGCTTATTACTTCTTCTGAATTTTCTAGAATTGCTGTAATGACACTGATTTCATCTGATATCCCCTGATAGCTCTTGACATTTACAAAAACCGGCTTTTTTGGGCTGAATGCCCTTTTTTCTGCTGTTTTAATTTTCTTGGCCATAAATTTTTTTTCAGGCTCTTCCTTTAAACCAATAGCTGGTTCAAAATCCTCTTTAGTGCTTAGTCCTTCAAACTCTTCACCTGCCTCATGTGGCAGTTCAATTTCTCTTTCAATGCCCTGCTCTTCAACCTTTTTCCTAAAGTCATCAAACTTAAGCATTATATCTTTGTCTGGATGAATAACTGGCTTCTCAAAAGATGTTTCACCTAATGAAGGAATGCTTATCTCTGACTTTTCTAAATCGCTCAACAGCTCTAATTTAGGCAAAGGACTAATATCCTGCTCTGCCATTGTTGGAAACTCAGGAAGCTCTGCAAGCATTTTTCCAGATGTTTCTTGTTCAGGTATTTTAACCTCTTGATTTATCTCTGTTTTTTCCTCTTCCCTTTTCCTTTTTTTTAGAAAATCAAACATTCCCATATAAACCAATATACTAATAAAAGCCCTATTATTAAAAACTTTTTGTAGCACTCTAAAATAGGTACACTTATTCATACTCTATTGTTGCTGGCGGCTTGGATGTTACCTCATACGCAACCCTTACAACAGACGGTATCTCATTAGTTATCCTTTTTCCTAGTCCATGCAAGATGTTAAATGGTATTTCTGTTGGCTCTGCTGTCATGGCATTTTTGCTCTCAACAGACCTTATAATAATGATATTGCCATAGTTTCTGTTACTGTTCCTTAGCCCTGTTGCCTTGTCATTCATTAAAACAGCAAATGCCTGGAATGGCCTTAAATCCTTTAGCTCCTGCTCAACAATATATGTTGCCTTTCTTACTATATCAATTTTTTCTTTTGTTGCTTCGCCAATAACCCTTACTGACAAGCCAGGGCCTGGAAATGGCATCCTCTCATAAATAGTTTTTGGCAGGCCCAGCTCTTTTGCAACATTCCTGACATCATCCTTATACAATGATTTTAATGGCTCTGTGATCTTTAGGCCATATAACCCTGGATTAATCCCAATCTGCTCTAAAACATTGTGCTGTGTCTTAACCCCTGCTTTTGTTTCAATAACATCTGCCTTTGTTGTTCCCTGAACAAGGTATTTTGCTTTCTCTTGCTTTAAAATATTTCCAAAAGCAGAATAAAACGTGTTTCTAAATGCCTTTCTTTTTTCTTCTGGGTTAACAATGCCTTTTAAGGCACTAAAAAATCCTTCTTTAGCATCTATTAGATTAATTTTAATATTATAGTCCTTCATGCTGTTTACAATATTTTCATATTCATTTAATCTCATAAGGCCTGTGTCAATAAAAAACACACTTAAATTTTTTCCAACAGCCTTATGCGCTAAAACAGTTGCTGCTGCAGAATCAACACCGCCTGACAGGGCAGACACAACCTTTTCTATTCCAGCCAGCTTTTTAATTTCACTAACCTTTTGCTCAATAAATCTTTTATAGTCTATTTCAGCCATTTTAGTTAAGTATTAAAGGAGATTTGCCATATTTTATATCTTCTGGAGTAGTGCTCATGTCTGTTATCCTGACAAGCGTGTTCACTGATGCCTTGTTTTCATGATTAATATTATAATCATTAATATACTTTTTTAGTTCTTTATATCCCCTTTGTCCTTCAAAATCCTTTGTGATGATTGCGACAATTCCTGCAAGCTCTGCCTTTGCCTGTTCAATAATATCAACTAGTGCAAAGGTTGCATTTCCTCTTGCAATAAAATCATCTATAATGAGAATCCTGTCTTCAGGTTTAATAAAACTCTTTTTGACTATTATAGTATGCTTCTCTCCTTGGGTATATGATTCTGCTTCAGCAGAATAAAGCTTTTCATCATTAACAGTTGCAGGAATAGTTTTTCTTGCAAAAATCATGGGTTTATAAAACTTTTCTGCAACAAGCATTGCAAAGGCATTGCCAGATGATTCAACAGTTAAAATTTCTGTAACATACT
The DNA here is from genome assembly GCA_964403775.1 of uncultured Methanosarcinales archaeon. Lineage (GTDB taxonomy): Archaea > Nanobdellota > Nanobdellia > Woesearchaeales > CG1-02-33-12 > CG1-02-33-12. Next base: position 3,227 of record CAYOHL010000039.1, on the reverse strand, counting down.
CTTGTCCATATTTTTGGGTATAGGCATCAGCTATAATCTTTCCAAAAGTATAAAGCTTTGGATCAACCTGGAAGTTAACAAAAGCTGTTACATCCAGCATATCCCCTTTTTTTATCTTTGCGTTTGTTCTAATCAAGTTTTGTAACTCATTGCCAAGGACTAGCCATTCTTCAAGCAACTCATTGTATGATAAGGTTTCTATCCCCATTTATAATGTTTTTAAGATGAAGTTTATATATTTTTTGAAAAATTAAATTTAATTGTCTTTTATTATTAAATTTATTTAACTTCTCCAACTACGGTATTCCTGCAGGCTTGCCTTTTTTCCGCTCTTTAGTTTTGCATACTTCCCAAAATCCTTCATTTCCCTTAAGTCATCTGAGCTAAAGACAGGGCCATCCCTGCAAACCAATTTATTGCCGCATGCACAGCTTCCGCAAACACCAATTCCGCAGAACATAAACCTTTCAAGAGATGCCTGGCACTTGGTTTTGTGCTTTTCTGCAAGCTCAAACGCTGTTTTCATCATTATTTCAGGGCCGCATGCATAAATAATGTCATATTTTTCATGTTTAAGCAGTTGTTTTAATTTTTCTGTTGCAAACCCCTTATATCCAATGCCGCCATCATCTGTGCAGATATCCATTTTAAAGCGTTCCCTGAAAAACAAATCTTTTTTCTGCTTTACACCAAAAATTATTTTTGGGTTTTTCAGGCTTTCAATCAGCAATGAAACCCCTGCAAGGCCCATTCCGCCAGCAATAACAACTGCTTTTTTTTCAGAAGCTGTAAACCCATTTCCAAAAGGCCCTCTATAAAACAAATTATCTCCCTGCTTTAGTTTAAATAATTCTTTTGTGAAATTTCCCTTTAGCTCAGCTGTTAATGCAGCTGGATTTTTATATGATAATGTAAACGGCTTTTCATCAACTCCGGGAATCCA
>CAYOHL010000039.1:0-2184 GCA_964403775.1 uncultured Methanosarcinales archaeon | reverse complement strand
ATATCATAAACACACCTTACTGCAACAGGCCTTATTGCAGGACCGCTTATTCCGCCTTTCTTATAATGGAGGACAGGCTTTTTTGCATCAATATTAATTACCATTCCCTGCACTGTGTTAATTGCATTTATTGCATCTGCGCCTGCTTTTTCACATGCATAAGCAATCTCAGCAATATCAGCTACATTAGGGGAAAGCTTTGGGATGATAACAACATCACCAGCAGCATTTTTCACTGCTTTCGTTACATCAGCAGCACAATCACTGTCCTGGGAAAAAAGCATGCCGTTTTCCTTGTTTGGGCATGATATGTTAAGCTCAATCATTTTTGGATTGTATTTTAATATATGCTTAGTGATCTTCATAAAATCCTCTATAATATTTCCATAAATGCTCCATATCACAACATCTTTTATTTTAGAAAGCTCATTAAATTCCATATCCATATTTTTATAGCCAGGGCTTGGAAGGCCTACTGCATTTAATAATCCGTGGCCAAAGTCAACCACGCTTGGGTTGTTATTGCCCTCTCTTGGTTCTGGGCCTATTGATTTTATTGTTGCTGCTCCTGCATTATTCTCAAAAGCCCTTTTTATTAGCTCAGGGCTTGTTCCAAGAATTCCTGAAGAGAGTATTGTTGGATTTTTGAGCTTTACTCCTGCAATGCTTGTGCTTAAGTCCAACATTTTTATTAGTTTAATATAATTTTAAAGCCCTCTGCTTCCTGGCTTGGTTATTGGTATTTTATTTTTGCACAAAGGGCAGTTATCTGGCTGATAGGTTTTCATTTTTATTGTCAGCAGTTTTTCATACCTGATGCCAAAATCTACCTTGCCCCCGCTTCTGTCAATAAGCGCTCCAACACCAACTACTTTAGCTTGCTTTGATTTTACTATATCTATTACTTCCCTTACAGAGCTTCCTGTTGTTGTAATGTCTTCTACAACAAGAACCTTTTCACCTTTTTTTATCTCAAAGCTTCTTCTCAAGGTCATTTTTCCGTTTTCCCTTTCTGTAAAGATTGCCCTGACCCATGGGCCCAAGACCATGGCCATTACATGCGCCATAATAATAGCGCCTATTGCAGGCCCTACTATCACATCAATATCACTTCCCTTAAACTTTTTTCCAAGCTCGTTGCACAGGTTATGGATAAACTCAGGGTATTGCATGACCTGGGCGCACTGGATATAAGAGTCAGAATGCACACCAGATGTAAGCTTAAAATGCCCTTTTTGTATTGCCCCTGCTTCTTCAAACTTTTTTATTATTTCCTCTTTGTTTATCATTTTTCCTCCATTTCCTTTAATATATCCTGAGCTGCTTTTACTGGATTTTTTGCATTTATTATTGGCCTGCCTATAACAAGAAAATCAGCCCCTTGTTTTAAGGCCTGCTTTGGAGTCATTACCCTTTTCTGGTCATTCAGCTCTTCGCCAGCAGGCCTTATCCCTGGAGTTAAAATTATAAAGTCAGCTCCGCAGGCATTTCTTATTTCTTTAATCTCTTGGGCAGAGGCAACCACTCCATCAAGACCTGCTGATTTGGCCAGCTTTGCAAGATGAACAGCATATTCCTTTAAGCTCTTTTTTACGCATATTTCCCTTTCCAATACCTGCCGGTCAATACTTGTTAGTACAGTTACTCCAAGAACAAAGGGTTTTTTTATGCCAAGCTTTATGCTTGTTTCCCTTGCTGCATCAGCAGCTGCCTTCATCATCCCATAGCCGCCAGAGGCATGAACAGTAAACATATAAACACCAAGCTTGGTTGCAGATTCAGCAGCGCCCTTTACTGTATTTGGGATGTCATGAAATTTTAAGTCTAGGAAAACCCTGGCCTTTGCCTTATTTACCACATTGATTATATTGGCTCCCTCAGATATAAAGAGCTGGCTGCCTATCTTAAACACTCCAACATAATCCTTTAACAAATTTACAAGGTTTTCTGCAGAGCTAAAATCATCCACATCAAGGGCCAAAACAAGCCTTTCCCTTGCTGACAGGTTTTTAATTTTAATTAAAGAAATAGCAACCACCTCTTATTAATTCTGAGAAACCCTCCCTTTTTAATTTTGAACAGATCTTAATTAAATAGAAGAAATAGCCTATTTTAGAACTAGAAACATCAATTTCTTTCAAAAAAAACATCTTAAAAAAATTATAAAGATGTCTTGATTTATAT
>CAYOHL010000038.1:0-8206 GCA_964403775.1 uncultured Methanosarcinales archaeon | reverse complement strand
CTCTGCATTTTTGGCACACCGGAAAACTATGTTTTCCTTGTGTCCTAAAAATCCATTGTCAAAAGAAAACTCCGTCAAACCAGCATCTTTAGATGCTGGTAGGAGTTTTCTGTGGATTTTTATGATTTGATCTTGTCTTTTGTGACAATTTCTCCAGGAAGTGTCCCGAGATTTGGCCAGATTTTCCTTCCGGGATAAATCAGTGTCCCAATGCCTGTATTAACATTATCACCAATGAAAGCTCCAAGCTTTCTTCTCTTTGAATCAATCTTTTTTCCATTAACAACAGTGATGTTATCCTTTGCGTCATGCCTAAAGTCAGCTGTTATTGTCCCTGCAGCTATGTTAGCATTTTCCCCAATCACAGAATGGCCTATATAGCAGTTGTGCTTTGCTGTAACACTATCCATCAAAACAGAGTCAACTATCTCTGCCCTTGTCCTCACCATATCCATTATTACTGTGTCTTTTCTTATAAATGCATTTGGCCCGATTTCGCAGTCATTTCCAATATATGCAGGGCCCTCAATATATGTCCCTGATTTTATTAAACTACCCTCTCCAACAAAAACATTGCCTTTTATTGTGACATTCGGCTCTATTTTTCCGTGTATCTGCCTTTTCCTCATCCTTTCAGCCATAAAAACATTTGCTTCAAGATAGTTCCAGGGGTATGTGATTGGTAACCAGTAGTCTTTGACTTTCTCACAACTGACTTTTTCTTTTTCTGCAAGCTCGTTTATAGCAGATGGAATCTCATACTCTCCCCTGGATGTCTTTTTTATCTTCCTTAAAATACCAAATATTTTATTATCAAGAATGTAAAGACCAGTGTTTGCAAGGTTTGATTTTGGCTTTTCTGATTTTTCAATGATTTCCTTGAAAAAACCGCCCTTAGAGTAAATTATCCCAAACCTCTCGGGGTCATCAACCTCTTTTCCCAAAACACAGTATTTATGCCTTAGGCAGTTTTTTATATCATTGCCTGAAAACAAGTCATCGCCGTTCATTAAAATAAACCTGCCCTTAACAAGCTTTTCTGCCTGCATTACTGCATGGCCTGTCCCCAACTGCTCTTTTTGCTCAACATATTTTATTTTAATTCCAGAATAAACTTTTTTGACTTTATTCATAATCATCTCCTTTTTATAGCCGACAACTATTATTGCTTCTTCAACCAAGCCCTTTAACTGGTCAAGATTATGCTCAAGAACTGTCTTGCATATTATCTTGAGCAATGGCTTTGGCTTTGAAACAGTAAGCGGACAGCACCTTATTCCCTTTCCTGCAGCCATTATTACAACCTGCATTTTAACCAGTTTGTTTTTTTATCTCATCAGCTATTTCCATGGCATATTTTCTTACATCTTTTTTATTAATGCCCTCAGCCATGACTCTTGCAAGGTTCTGTGTCCCTGAATACCTTACAATAACGCGGCCATTATTCTTTAATTTTCCCCTTGCTTTATTAATCTTTTCCATTACTCCAGGCATTTTTTCAAAATCAGTCTTTTTCCTGACCCTGACATTAACCATAAGCTGGGGAAATTTTGTTATGCATTTTGAAAGCTCTGACAGCTTTTTTCCTGTTTTTTTTATTATTCTTAAAACCTGCAAGGCAGAGATTGTCCCATCGCCTGTTGTTGTGTAATCCAGGAATACAATATGGCCTGACTGCTCTCCTCCAAGGCTGTAGTTATGCTTCCTCATCTCCTCAACAACATACCTGTCGCCGTTTCTTACCCTTATTACTTTTCCATCTGCATCTTTAATAGCCTTATCAAGCCCAAGGTTGCTGTAGTCTGTTACAACTACTGTATTTTCCTTCAGCTTTCTCTCTCTCATCAGGTTAAGAGCGCACAAAGCAATTATCTGGTCCCCATCAACTTCATTTGCATTTTCATCAACCATAATAACCCTGTCAGCATCGCCATCCAGGGCAATCCCGATATCTGCCCCGTATTGTATAACAAATTTTTTCATCTGCTCTGGATAAAGGGCCCCGCACTGGTCATTTATGTTAAGGCCGTTTGGCGTGTTGTTTATTGTGATAACCTGGGCTCCAAGCTCCTCAAATATCAGTGGGCTTACCTTGTATGCAGCGCCGTTTGCGCAGTCAAGCACTATCTTGATTCCCTTTAAAGAGATATTATCAACAGAGCTTTTTGCAAATTCTATATACCTGCCCTGGGCATCATCTATTCTTTTTGCCTTTCCAACAAGCTCGCCAATAATATGATCTGTTTTTATTTCTGAAAATGCAATTTTCTCAATCTTTTCTTCTACCTCCTCAGAGAGCTTGAATCCATTGCTGTCAAAGAATTTTATGCCATTATCCTCTGCAGGATTATGTGATGCTGATATAATTATGCCTGCATCAGCTGCAAATGATTTTGTAAGATGAGCTATTGCAGGAGTAGGCATTGGCCCAACTAACAAGACATCAACACCCATTGACAATATTCCTGATGTAAGGGCATTTTCTATCATATAACATGATATCCTTGTGTCCTTTCCGATAACAATCTTATGCCTCTTTTTTCCGTTTATAAAAACAGCTGCTGCAGCCATTCCGAGCTTTAAAGCTGTCTCTGCATTCATTGGGAAAATATTTGCCTTGCCCCTTATTCCGTCTGTTCCAAAAAGCTTTTTCATTCTTTCACCTATTTTACTGTTACTGATTTTGCAAGATTTCTTGGCTTGTCAGGATCACAGCCCCTTTTTATTGCAAGATAATATGCAAGGATCTGTATCGGGATAATGCTTAGTATTGGCTCCATGTTTTCAAGCAACGGTATCTTTATGAAATAATCATACACATCGCTGTTTTCAGAGTTAAACCCGATTATAAAGCCCCCTCTTGCTTTTATTTCCAGTGCATTGTTTAAAATATCCTTTTTTGTTTCATCTGTTGAAACCACAATAACTGGAACATTTTTTTCAATTAATGCAAGTGTCCCGTGCTTTAGCTCTCCTCCTGCAAGGCCCTCTGCATGTATATAAGAGACCTCTTTTATCTTTAATGCACCTTCCAATGCAGTCGGAAATCCAAGGCTTCTTCCAATTAAAAATATATCTTTTTTGTTCTTTAGCATGTCTGCAAGATTTTCCAGCTTATTAAGGTTTTTGGATATTATCTCATTAACATAGCTGGCTGATTTTTTTATTAATTCCCTTCCATCTTCAAATTTGCTTATTGAGGCATATGCTAATAATGTGAGGATTGCAAGCTGGGATGTATAGCTTTTTGTTGAGAGAACGCTTACCTCCTGACCTGCGTTCATCATTATAAGCTCATCAGACAGCCTTGTAAGGCTTGAGCCAGGAACATTGACTATTGAGATTATTCTTGAATGCCTTTCTTTTGCAGCCCTGACAGCATCCAGGACATCAGCTGTTTCCCCTGACTGTGAAACAGCAATTACCAATGTGTTTTCTGTCAGGAAGTGCCTGTAATTCCTGAATTCTGATGCAAGAACAACATTAATGTGCTTCTTGGCTATCTTTGAAAACAAGTAGGATGCTGAAAGGCATGCGTGATAGCTTGTCCCGCATGCAACAAAAAAAACACCAAATGCATTTTTAATCTGGCTTGCAATGTTTTTTATGAAATCCTGATCCTGGCCAATTGCGCGCTTTATTGACTCTTCCTGCTCGCTTATTTCTTTTATTATATAGTGCCTGAATTTGCCTTTTTTTGACTCTTTAAAATCCAGGCTTATTGTTTCCGGCTCCTTTTTTATTTCTTTATCTGTCATAAAGTTAATTATTTTTATTTTTCTGTTTATTACTATCATCTCATTATCATCTAAACTTACTGCTTTGTTTGTATAGCTAAGAAATGCAGGAGCATCAGATGATATGAAAAATCCGTCTTTAGCCAGGCCAAGAACCATTGGGCTCATTTTTCTTGCTGCAACAACATTCTCAGAATCATTGTTTATTGCAGCTATGGCAAAGCTTCCCTCAAGCCTTTTCAGTGCTTTTTTTACAGCATCCTCAAAGCCAGAGCTCTTCATGTTTTCCTGGATTAGATTAGGTATGACCTCTGTGTCTGTCTCACTTTTGAATTTATAGCCCTTTTTTATCAGGGATTCTTTTAGCTCTGCGTAATTTTCTATTATCCCGTTATGGATAACAAAAATCTTTTTATTGTTTGAGAGGTGGGGATGTGCATTTGCTTCTGTAACAGAGCCATGGGTTGCCCACCTTGTGTGGCCGATTGCAAGATGGCTTTTTGGGAAGTTTTCCCTGAAATCCCCTATTCTTCCGACTCTTTTTATTATATTTATTTTTGAATCTTGCTTAAAGGCCATTCCCCATGAGTCATATCCGCGGTATTCGAGCTTTTTGAGGCCGTTAAGCACAATCTCTGCTGCATTTCCATTTCCCTTATAGGCAAATATCCCGCACATTATTACATCCTCTTTTTTATTAACAAATAGTCAACAAGAAGGATAGTAATCATGGCATATATAAAAACCTTACTAAAAATTTTTTAATACTATTAAAAAATCTTTTTTAATAGCTAATCTAGAATTATTCATATCTTTTATTAATTTTTTTAAGCTTGTTTTCTAATGCTTTTTCAATATCAACATCCATTGTTTTTGCAAGAAGCAGGGCTGTAATTATAACATCAGCAAATTCTTCTGATATGTTTTCCTTATTATGATTATCAAGTTTTTGTTTTCTCTGTAAGGACTTATGAGCTAAAACTTCACTACAAAGCTCACCCAACTCTTCAGTTAATTTTACAGTTTGTGCAAGAATTATTTTATCTTCATCAGTGCTATTATAGTATGTTCTAAGTCATTTGCTTTCAATTTCTATAAATTTTAGTAAATCTTTAAGTTCCATAGTGGTATATAGTTATTTAGTCTTAATAAATCTTATTGTTTGAGACCCCAAATTTTGTCTGACACTTATTAAACTGAAAATTCAGTAAAATAAGGAAAGATTAATATAAAACCTTGCCTTATTGAGAGATATGAAAAAAGAGATTCGTGTCTTGGGAATTGATGACGGGCCTTTTGATAAATTTAATGACAAAAAAGTTATTGTTGTTGGGGCCATTTACCGTGGCGGCTCTTTTATTGACGGCGTTATCTCAACCAAAGTTAAGGTTGACGGCAATGATTCAACTGAAAAGATTATCGAAATGGTGAATAAAAGCAAGTTTAAGCCGCAGATACAGGCAATTATCCTTGATGGAATAGCTCTTGGCGGTTTTAATGTGATTGATGTTTCTGATTTAAACAAAAAAACAGGGATTCCTGTGATTGTTGTGATGAGAGATTATCCTGATTTTAAGAAAATAGAAAAAGCATTGACAAAGCTTAATCATGCAGAAAAAATAAAGCTGCTGAAAAAAGCAGGAAAAGTACATCAATTAGATGATATATTTGTTCAGGTCATTGGCCTTAGTTTAAAACAAGCAGAAGAAATAATTGAAATAACCTGCACTCATTCTTTAATTCCAGAGCCATTAAGGGTTGCTCATTTAATTGCAAGCGGTGTTATTGAAGGGGAATCAAGAGGAAGGGCATAATATAGCATTATAAAACTATATAATTGATTAACGAAAAATTAATATACCAAAAGGGAAGTGTTTGTCTCTTTTATAGAATAAAAAAGGCTTTTTCGATGGAAATAATATTTTTAGGGACAGGGGCAGCAGAGGGAATTCCTTCAATAGACTGTGACTGTAAGCATTGCAAGATTGCTTTAGAAAAAAGAGGAAAATTTATTAGGGAAAGAAGCTCTTTGCTTTTTAAGATAAATAGCTTTAATCTTTTGGTTGAGACACCGCCTGATATTGGGCATCAATTGATAGCCCATAACATAAGGGATTTGCATGTTATTCTTTTAACTCATAACCACTTTGATCATACAGGAGGGATTAAAGAATTTGAATATTGGAAGAAAAAAGCAACACTATTTGCCGAGCAGGAAGTGATGGAAAGTGTTGTAAGGGAATACTGGACAGAGAAACTTGCTAAACTATTTCTTAAAGTGCCTTTTTACGCAGGCTCTATACTAAATTTTGGGAGCTTTTCAATAACCCCTTTTCCAGTGCACCACTCAATAAATACCCCTACTTATGGCTTTATGATAAACTATAAAAATCAGAAGATTGCTTATTTGTCTGATGCTCAGGGACTTGGAAAATATACATCATATCTATTAAAGGATGCTGACCTGATAATTGCAAATACACCTTTTTTTGAGCCGCCAACAGAAAACCATATTTCAACAGTAGAGGCAATTAAGCTTAAAGATGAGCTTAATGCAAAAAAGCTTGTTCTTACACACATAAATCACTATAACAAGCCATATGATGAATTAGTTAATTACTGTAACCAGTTCAAGAATGTCATTGTGGCTTATGATGGCATGAAGATAACAATTAATGATGGTTGATTTTATACATAATAAAATTTGTTTTCCTTTTTCTGCTTGCTGTCCATCTGGGAGTTTAGTTTGTTGGCTCTTGGTCTGTGTGATTCAGTATCCCTCCTAAAGGTCATGTCAAGGCCTTTAAGAAATTTATTCATTCCCTGCTCCATTGAAAAGGGGCCATGGGCAATTCCCTTAACAGCAGGAACTCCATCAAAGACAATAAGCTCTTCTGACAAGTAATCAATAAACAAAATATCATGGTCAACAACAAGCATTGCCTTATTTTCTGATTCAGCCATTTCCTTTATTGCTTTTGAGACTGCAAGTCTTTGCTCTACATCAAGGTATGCAGATGGCTCATCTAATAAGTATAAGTCAGCTTCCTTTGAAAGGCACAAAGCAATAGCTACACGTTGAAGCTCGCCTCCAGAAAGCTCGCTTAGCTTTTTCAGAAGCAATGGTTTTATTTCAAGTGGTCTTATAATCCTTGTGTTATAATTTGCAACAGCATCTTTTAGAACAGTTGCAACAATCTCATCTGACTCAGTGTTAATATACTGGGGCTTGTAGGAAACCCTAACCTTATTAGTAATAATTCCTTTGTCGCTTTTTATTACTCCTGCAAGGATCTTGACAAATGATGTTTTTCCAATTGCATTTTCTCCTAAAATTCCAACTACTGCATTTTTGTAAATATTACCTTGTTTTGCATCAAACTTAAAGCTGCCAAGCTTTTTTTCTATTTCTGTCCATCCAGTCAAAATATTGCTTTTAGTTGTCTTTACAGGAGGTTTTTCCATAAACTTTATTACATGATCCCTGAATCTTGTATTTTCCTCTTTCAGATAGCCAGAGAGATAAACATTAATGCCTGCTTTTGCTGATTTTGGCTGTGAGACAACACCATAGCAAGCTTTTTTTCCATACATCACATGAATTAAATCAGCAATGTAATCTAATATTATTAAATCATGCTCAACAACAAGAACAGCTGTTTGCTCATTAGCTAATTCCCTTATAAATCTGCTTATCTTAATCCTTTGCTTAACATCCAAATAAGATGTTGGCTCATCAAAAACATAGAGGTTTGCTTTTTTTAATACTGTTGCTGCAATAGCAACTCTTTGCAGTTCTCCTCCAGAGATGTCTTTTATGTCATGGTCTAGTATTTTTTCTATTTCAAGTTTTTCTGAAACCTTTTTAAGCATTTTTTTCTGATCGACTTTCTTTAATAGCTCAATTACTTTTCCATTAAATTTCTTTGGAATAATATCAACCTCTTGGGGCTTGTAAGAAATAGTTATTTTTTTGTCTCTTACTTTTTCAAAAAATGTCTGTGCCTCTGTTCCCTTAAAGAATTCAATTAATTTATTGATTTCAAACTTTTTTTGTGACAAATCGCCCATGTTTGGCTTTAAAACACCTGCAATTATCTTTATTGCAGTTGACTTTCCGATTCCGTTCTGGCCAAGGATTCCAACAACCTTTCCGAATATTGGTATTGGCAAATTGTAAAGATGAAAGCTGTTTTTGCCATAAACATGAATTGGGTCTTTTTTCAGCTCTTCGGGCAGGTTTATAATATGAATTGCCTCAAAAATACATCTGTTTGAGCATATTCCACAGCCAGTGCACAGAGATTCATCTATCTCGGGCTTGCCATCTTCTCCTATGATTATGCATTCCTCTCCAGTCCTGTTCCTTGGGCAGAGTTTTATGCAGAGGTTCTGGCACTTTATTGGGTTGCAGTGCTCTTTCCTTACAATAGCTATTCTTGTCATAATATTGATAGGTTGGCCATTAC
>CAYOHL010000037.1:0-8443 GCA_964403775.1 uncultured Methanosarcinales archaeon | reverse complement strand
ACCAAACATCCATACCACCACTATTGCCATCAAAATACCAAATATCTTTTTTTCTCTCTTAAGCTTGGCAGAACAGCTTTAATATTCTTCGCCAACTAACATACACCTCAATGTGTTTTTTATAGAGAAACAAGCTTTTTATTCTCTCGTTCCTTCTCTCAAGCATTAGAGAATAACCTGTTTATATATAAAGTTTTGGATTTTAAATGCAAATGCATTAAAGTGTTTCAGAAGGCATTTTACTATAATCAGATGCCTTTCTTAGACATAGGAGTTTATCCAATGTAATCCTTGTTGGTTTTTCTGCAGGTACCTGATGTTTACCTTCCATTGATATCCTTTTTGAAACTGAAACATAGCTTTTGTTAAGAATTACTACCTTTGAATCCAGGTCATTACCAATCTCATTACCGTCACTATCCCTTAAATACTTATATTCCCCTCCCCAAAAGTAGAGTGGTTCTGTAACTTCCTTAAATAAGAATCTTAGGGGCGGCCTATGTGTTATTTCTATAATCTCCCCTTTCTTTATATTGCCATCACCAAAATATTGGATATTTTCTCCTAATTTTCCAAATTCTTTGTATTTATATTTGCCCATTCATATTCACCTTCAAAATTATATTTTCTAGACTAAAGTTAGGTATTTTAGCTTATATTTAAATCTTTCTATTAGATACTACTAATTAGTAGTTTCATAAACCAATACTTTATATTAATAATTATTTACTTATAAGTAGTATAAAACCAAAAGATTTATATACTTCTTATTGTAATATAATAACACCATGAAAAAATTATTTGTACCAGCAGCATACTTGCGCAGGGTGTATCGTGATGAACATCTTATCAACTGTGCTTACTCAGGACTGTTTGATGCTCCTTTAGATGGTTTTTACCATGTTCTTGGTTTAGATGATATAATAGCCATTGGAGCCGCATCATACAAACTCAGGAAATTTGATTATGATTCTTTTGCAGACTTTGTAAAATCAGCAGATATTTATAAGATATTCAATAAAATTAATGCAGCAAAAGTCCACAGAAATTATGACAATATATTTCACTGGCTGAATAGTAAGAAAGACATAAAAAAAGTTCGAGACGAGCTTAAGAACAAAAAACTAAATCCTTTTAGGGGGAAAAAGGATTTGGAAGCTAGGCTTCACACTGTTAATTTAAAAGCGATAGAAGAATTAAAGCAGAATTTGGGAAAGAGAACCCATAGGGATAGTTATCCAGCCCCTTATGATGTTTACCCAGAGCTTGCAAGAATTCTTAGGGGATATCCTCAGCCATAGTCTAAAGAATTGATAACCTTAAAGCTAAGACCTTATTATTTCTAATATTTTGTCCCTCATTTCCTCCATTTTTTCCTTTGTTTTGGCCTCTAAATTAAGCCTTATTAACGGTTCTGTGTTTGAGGGCCTGACATTAAAATGCCAGTCATCATACTTAACAGAGATGCCGTCCATATAGTAGATTTTGCCGTCACTAAACTTTTGCTCTAGTTTTTTTATAATAGCTTCCTTATCCTTTACTTCTGAGTTTATCTCACCACTTATGAAATAATTTTCAGTTGGTTTTAATATCTCTGAAAACTTTTTACCTTTTTTTGAAATTAACTCAAGAATCTGCAATGCAGGAATCATTCCATTATCTGTGTAGAAATTTTTGTATTTGTAGTAATAATGGCCTGTTACCTCACCTGCAAATATTCCATCTTCATCCCTCATGTACTGCTTAAAGAACGCATGGCCGACCCTGCACATCTTTGATATGCCTTTATTTTTTTTAATCATATCCTTTACAAACCAGCTTGCCCTTAAATCATAAAGAATCATTGATTTTGGATATTTTTTCAGCATTTCTTGTGCCAAAAAACCTGTTATAAAATCACCTTGTAAAAACTTTCCATTGTTATCTATAAAAAAACACCTGTCAGCATCTCCATCCCATGCAATGCCTAAGTCAGCTTTCTCTTCAACAACCCTTTTCATTATCTCCTTTCTGTTTTCTAATATCAATGGATTTGACTGATGTTTTGGAAAAGAGCCATCCAAATCAAAGTTTAGGGGTATAATATTAATTTTTGTTTTACTGAAAATCCTTGGAGCAATCATTCCTGCCATTCCATTTGATGCATCCATAACAACCTTTAATGGCTTTATATTCTCTAAGTCAACAAAGCTAAGGACAAAATCAACATAATCCTTCATAATCTCTTTTTTCAAAATTTTTCCCTTTTCAGCATGCTTAAATTCATTTTTTTCAACTAATTTTTCTATTTCCTTTATTCCTGTTACTTCGCTTATTGGTATTGCCTTTTCCCTTGTAAATTTAATCCCATTGTATTCTTTGGGATTATGAGATGCTGTAATCATTATTCCACTTTCATAATCATAGTTTGCAACAGCAAAATAAAGCATGTCTGTTCCACTAAGTCCAATATCAATAACATCTGCTCCCTGGTCTCTTACTCCTTTTGCTAGTGCTTTAAACAATGAATCAGAGCTTAAGCGCATATCCCTTCCAATAACAACATTCTTGCACTTTAAGAATTCAACAAAAGCCCTGCCAACTTTGTAAGCTATTTTTTCATTCAACTCTTCTGGATAAATTCCCCTTATATCATATGCCTTGAATATGCTCATACTACCCTCTTTTTAAAATAAATTATTTTATATCCTTCCATTCTTTTAATGCTTTTTCATATCTCTCTATGTTGCCTGTGTCAAACCACTGGCCACTAAATGGATATCCAAAGAGCTTTCCCATTTTGGCTAGCTTTGGAAAAATATCTTTTTCAAGCATTGCAAAGCCCCTTGGTATTAAATCAATAACATCTGGCTCCATTATGTAAAAGCCAGAGTTTATAAGCTTGGAGGGAGCCTCCTCTTTCTTTGGCTTTTCAACAAACTCAAGAATCCTTGAGCCAGAAAGCCTTGCAACACCATAGTTGCTTGGATCCTCAACAGTTGTCAGTGCAATTGTTGCAAGAGCATTATTTTCCTTGTGCAATTCATACATCTCCTCTATGTTTATATTTTTAAGCTCATCTCCGTTTGAGACAATAAATGCTTCAGTAAGCATATTTTTTCCTAACCTTAAAGGCCCTGCTGTCCCCAAGGGCTCATTTTCTTCTATATAGCTCAGATTTACTCCAAATCTAGAGCCGTCAGCAAAATGCTCCTCAATCTTTTCCTTCATATGGCCAACTGCCATTATAATATCTTTTATATCATATTTCCTGAACAGGTCAAATAAATGCTCTGTAAGTGTTTTTCCATGCACAGGTATCAATGCTTTTGGTATCTCATAGGTTATTGGCCTTAATCTTGTTCCCTTTCCACCTGCAAGAATTACTGCTTTCTTTGGGACATTCGCACCAAGCGCCTTCATTATAAGAAGCTCTACTGCATGAGACCTGTTTTTAATTTTAAAACCATTCACTCCTGAATCAACCTTTTTTAGAATGTTAGAGTCAAGAGTCAGTGTTACCCTTTCTTTCATGTTTTTTCTAAAACCTAGGTTGTATTTAAAGCTTTTGTTTTATATGAGAAAGTATGATAGCTATGATTTAAACTATTTTCCCTCTTAAAGTGTGGTTTGTCGCTTCATTTACCCTGATATTGACTTCTTTTCCCAACAACTCTTTTTTTGATTTTACAACAACCGGCTTATAACAATAGTTTCTTCCAACAAAAGAATTATCTTTTCCTTTTTCATCTATTAGGACATGGCCTTTCCATTTAATCCAATTTTTGTTTTTTTCAAAACTTATATTATTGAATTCTTTTGTTAGGAGCTGACTTCTCTGCTTTGTTAGATTGCCATGAATCTGATTTTCCATTTTTGCAGCTTTTGTTCCTGGCCTTGGCCAGAATCTTGATATGTTTAAAACATCTGGCTTAATCTCTTTTATTAGTTTTATAGAATCATTAAACTGTTCTTCTGTTTCACTAGGAAAGCCGCATATAATGTCAGTGCTTATTGTTATTTCTGGTATTTCTTTTCTTAGTTTTTTTATTATTTTTTTAAACTCATCTACAGTGTAAGGCCTCTTCATTTTCTTTAAAATCTGATCATTTCCTGATTGCAAAGGTATATGCAGGAATTTGAATAGTTTATCTGACTTTAAACTTTTAATTAAATCATCAAGAATTAAAAGCACGTTATTTGGATCCATCATTCCAATTCTTACCTTAAACTCCCCCTTGATTGAAACTATTTTTCTAAGAAGCGATACAAGATTGGTGTTTTTATCTTGACCATAAGCAGCATTATCCTGGGATGTCAGCCAGATTTCCTTGCAATTATTTTTTATTCCTGATTCAATCTGCTTTACAATCTCACTTTCAGGATAAGAAAACAGCTTTCCCTTGGCAAGCCTTACAATGCAGTAAGAGCAAGAGCCATTGCAGCCCTCTGATATCTGAATTATTTGGATTATTGGGTTTTTTCTTAGTTCTGGACAGTTTAATTTAATTTCATTCCTCTTTCCAATTCTTTCAACTGTTTTATTTTTAAAAACCTTATCAACAACACTGCTAATCATCTTTAAATGATGCGGACCAACCAGAGAGGCATTAGGAGCAATGGTTTTCAATAAATCTTTTTGAACCTCAGGCATGCAGCCTGCAATAATTATTTTCTTTTTCAGTTTCAGAAAATCCATTATGCTTTTCTTCACCCTGTTTTCAGTTGGCTGCTTTACTGTGCATGTATTTACTATAATTAAATCTGCATTTCTTGGCTCACTTACAACCTTATGGCCTTTCTTAACCAAGAGGCCTGCCATTATTTCAGAATTATTATAGTTTGCAGAGCATCCAAATGTTTCAATGAATATTTTGGCCATAATTTAATGAAAAATAAAAATCTTTAAATAGTTTTGTTAATTTTTTATGATAAAAATGGTGATAAAACTTTTCTGGCAGGACCCATATATGAAAGAATGTTATGCAAGGGTTGCAGCTATTCAGGGCAATAAAGTCTGGCTTGACAAAACAATATTTTTTGCTTTCTCAGGGGGCCAAGCATCTGACCGGGGAACTATCAACAGCATAAATGTTTTGGAGGCAGTAAAGCAAAACGATGACGAGATATATTATGTTCTTGAAAAAGAGCCAAACTTTGCAGTCGGAGATAATGTAAAGATTGAGATTGACTGGGATTATAGGTATAAGATAATGAAATTACATTCAGCAGCACACATTGTTTACTATTTTTTTATTGAAAAAGCAGGCCAGCAAAAGGTAATTGGCTCAAATATTAGCATTGACAAGGCACGCCTGGATTTTGCCTACAATGAATCAATAAGCCAGCTGCTTCCCGAGATACAGGAAAAAACAATGGAAATAATAAATCAAGGAATTGATATAAAGACATTTAAGGATGAAAAAGACCCAACAAAGCGTTTGTGGGAATGTGGTAAATGGTTAATGCCATGTGGCGGAACTCATCTAAAAAACACAAAGGAGATTGGCCAGATAAAACTTAAAAGAAAGAATATAGGAGCTGGCAAGGAAAGGATTGAGGTTTCTTTAGTAGATTAAACTAAATTAATATACTATTTTATACATTAATATATAAAAAAATACTAAACTTATTGTTATTTAATCTATTCTAATATACAAAAAAGTATATTAAACATTAGAAACTTTTTTATACCTATAAATTAATCTAAATAAAGGGGTGATGCAGCCATGGCAGAAACCATTAAACTAGGCGGCAATATTGAGCTTACAGGATTTTCAGATTTAGATGGCGGCTCAATGATAGTCCTAAAGAAGATAGTCGGCTCATACACCAGAAAATTCTCTGATAGCTTAAAGGATTTTGAAAAGCTTGTTATTGAATTAAATAAACAAGGCAATGAGCTTGAAATTAATGCAAAACTTATGGTTGGTGGAAAAGAAGCAAAAGCTAATTCAAAAAACAAAAACCTTTTTATTGCTCTTGACACTGTATTAAAAGAACTAGAGAAGAAAATAAAATAATCTTTAAAGAATGAAACAGCTAATATCTCTTGGGATTGTGCTTATATTTTTAGGTATAATTGTAATAATCATTGGCTCATTAACAAGCTTAACTAAAGAAAATAATCTTAAGGTTGGAGTTGGAGGCTTTGTTGGCTTTATCCCATTTGGCTTTGCAAATGACAAAAGAATTTTATATTTTTTTATTGGTCTTGCTTTTCTAATGCTGATATGGATTTTGCTTAACCTTCCAAGGTAAGAGGTGTTTTTATGAGCGGGCCTGCTAAGAGCAAAATAGAAATAAAAGGTGTAAAGGTATATATCCATAAAAAAGACCCTTTAACAAATTCCAGGATAATACATATTGATATTGAGAGTGACGAGCTTAACAAGATTATAAAGGACAAAGAGGCAACTTACTGCGCTGGAAAGCCCGGAGGTGTTTTTATTGGCCTTAAAAAAGAGATGCTTGAAAGGGCAAAAAAACTGGTTGAGGAAAAAGAGAAATCTTAGTTTAATATCTTAACCTCATTTCCTATAATCTCCATTTTTCCATTGAATTCATCTATCTCTCCAGTTATCTCTACTTTTGTTCCAGCGCTTATATTAAAATCACTGTTCTTGAACAAAACTACTGTTATTGTTTCTGGCTGGACTATATCCAATAAAATAATCTTGCCCTTGTCAGCTGATCTGCTTACAATTCCCTTGATTTTTATGTCTTCTCCAATATTATTTTTATTTATTTCATTAATATTTTTTTCCTTAATCTCAATGTTTTCAGAGATAAAGAACAAGGCAATTATTCCAGCTAATGAGCATATTAAGGCCAGCCTAAGCAGACTTTTTTCTTCCATACACTTTGATACTAAAGACTTCTTAATAAATCAGATGTGGTTTTTTCCGGAAATCTTACTATTTTTTTTGATTAGTTTATTTAAGCACTGAAATTTTAAGAAAAATATGTTTTTTGAGATTTTAGTTGCAATAGTCCTAGGAATAACAGCAGGCATATTTACAGGCCTAATCCCGGGAATACACATAAATCTTGTTTCTGTTTTACTGCTTAGTTTTTCTCCAATACTGCTGCAGTACACTAATATTGTTTCTTTGTGCTGTTTTATAATAGCAATGTCTGTTACTCATACTTTTCTTGATGCAATCCCTTCTATATTTTTAGGGGCTCCTGATTCTGATATGGCCCTTGGTGTTTTGCCAGGCCACAGGTATTTATTAAAAGGCCTTGGCATGACAGCTGTAACGCTTACTGTTATTGGCTCTTTTGGGGCATTATTGTTAAGTATTTTGCTTTTTCCATTGCTTGTTCCTATTGTGAAATTTGGCTACCCTTTAATAGAAAGCTATATTGGATTTATTTTAATTATAGTTGTTGTTTTTATGATAATCAGAGACAGAAAAAGGGTTTGGGCTTTTTTTGTTTTTCTTACAGCAGGTGTTCTAGGTTTAATAGTTTTGAATATGCCTAATTTTGAGAATCCATTGTTTCCGTTATTTTCAGGGCTTTTTGGAACATCTACCTTAATAATAAGCCTTCTGCATAATGAGAAGATTCCAATGCAGGCAAAAAAGCAGTATGTAAAAGTTCCAAACTTTAAAACCTTTAAAGCCCTGTTTTCAGGCGGGTTTTCAGGCTTTATAACAGCTGTTATGCCCGGCTTGGGAGCATCAACAGCAGCTGTTATCTCAATGCAGATGACAAAAAAACTTGGGCAGGACGGCTTTATGATTCTAATGGGCTCAATAAATACATTTAATTTCATACTTTCAATAGTCACACTTTATGTTCTGGATAAAGCAAGAAACGGCTCAATAATAGTTATCCAGAAATTAGTTGATATTGTAGCAATAAACCACATTATAATATTTTTATCTGCTGTTATAATTGCCGGCTCTTTGTCAGTTTTCCTTGCATTGGGGCTCAGCAGGATATTCTCAAAAATCATGAGTGTTGTAAACTACAGGAAGATGGTCTTATTTGTTATATTTTTGATAACAGGCCTTGTTTTGGTTTTGACAGGCCCATTAGGACTATTAATACTTATAATAAGCACTGCAATTGGCATAATCCCGCCAACAGTAAACATATCAAGAACACATTCAATGGGGTGTTTGCTGCTTCCTGTTATACTTTACTTTGTCCTTTAAAAGAAATTATATAAATCCTTAAGAAGCTCAGTAATATACGGCCTTTTAAAATAGGTTTTTATTGCCTCTTTTTCTGCTCTTGTTTCATCTATCGGTCTATTGAAAATTAAATCATCTCTTGCATGCATTAACTCATGGATTAATGTTAAATATACCTCTTCCTTAGATTTGATATTTTTTTTATACAAAAAAACACACAAACTTGATAAATCCCACTCACCAGCATCATCAGAGGGTTTATTTGTTATGATTATATCAACTCCCTTATTATATAACTCTAAAATATTATTTATAGT
>CAYOHL010000036.1:0-9049 GCA_964403775.1 uncultured Methanosarcinales archaeon | reverse complement strand
ATAAAATGTTCACTGTCGTTTGTGTTGATCAAATTATTGGAACTAAAATAAAGATTGTAACAATTGAAATCAAGAGGTGATTTAAGATGAAAAAATGTACTGAATGCAAAGAAAATATGAAAGAGTTAGTAGCTAAAACCCCGGAGGGATTTGAATATAGATATTTTAAATGTGAAAAATGCGGGGAGGAAATTCTAGATATGAATCAGCTGCATAACATTGCTGAAAAATATAGGGAGATGAAAAGATTCAATGCCAAGCTTTCTAAGTGGGGCATGAGCTTAGGTTTAAGAATTCCCAAGGAGCTAGTTAAGAGATATAAACTAAAGGATGATAAAGAAGTTGCAATAATCCCTGAAGAAAAAGGTATGCGAATAATAACTGCGTGAAATTGTAACCTATATTTTATTTTTTATTGAATCAAGAAGCATAGCTGACCATAGCATGGCCTCATCAGCATAGTAAAATAATGTCTTGTATGGAATTCCATTAGGATTAAAGACCTCGAGGTAATTTTTATATTTCTCAACATTCCTGACATACTGGTTAATATATTCTCTTGCCTTTTCCCTGTCAACCATTTTAACAACATCAATAAAGCACTGGCCAATATTAGTCCAGATAGTATTTCCCTCATAATTAGGAACAAGAAAGCTTTGCAGGAGCAAATATCTTCCTGATTTTTCTTTTGTGTACTTCAATGGAAAGGGCTTGTCCAAATCATTTTGCTGTATTGCATTTAACGAAAGCCTAATCATCTTCCTTGAATCAAACAATCCGGCCCAGTATGGAAAAACATTTGCATCGCCAGCTGTATAGTCAGGGCCGGACAAATCATCCAGAAAATAGCTTCCTGTCCAGAACCTGTCTTTTATTATTTTCTTAAAATTATAGCTTTTGAAAGGGTTATAGAGCCCAAAATAATCAATATCATTGCTGAGCATTGCAACCATAGCATTGTTATAAAGAGAGGAAATTCTAAGTGCATTATCCTTCATAGATGAGAAATGCCTGTTTTTTTTTACTATGCCCTCCTGCTCGTCAAAAGATTCAATGAAAACCTTTCTTATTTCCTTCTCAAGAAAGAACTTATGCTTCAGCAACAGCTCTTTTGCACCAGCAAGCCTTATTGAATGCAGAAGGTAAGCAGCTGACTCAGGAGTGTAATATGGAAAGTCAACAACAGAACCATTATAGATTGTGGTAGTTATCTTATTATTCCTTGAATAAGAATCTAATGCAAATCCTAGTGTTTTAATAACCCTATCTTTATAGCCAAGATTCAATAATGCCTGCACGCTGATTCCAAAATCCCTGATGTAGAAGCAGGAGAAATGCCCAGCACTTGCCTGAAAATAATTTCCATTCCAGCAGTCATTAATTATTTGTTTTAATATCTGCTCTGCATTTCCATTATATTTATTTATGCCTTTAAACCTAACCCTAACAGACCTCTTAAAAATGCCAACTGATTTCTTCAAGAGCATGGTTTTCATTTTTCATTATTAAAGACTATATTCTTAAAGTTAATCTTGTGCAAGGCAAGGTATGACAGGCCCAAAAATACCCATATCATGTCCCTGCTCCTGATAATAATGCTGAGCGCAAGACCTATGCCCCTGCCTAGTTTTAGGATAGCAGACGCAGATGACTGGCTGAACTCCAAAGCGCCTAAAGCAGCAGGCACAGGGATTATATAGGCAAGGCCAACAAGCGAGAAGAATATAAAAATAGCTGCAAATGATGCGTTATATCCCAGCAAGAGCAGAGCCAGCTTGTATTCAAAAAACATTAAAACCCAGATTAAGAGGAAAATGAGAAAAACATTCCTGAACCCTTTTTTGCTGTACTTAAAAAAGTAAATCAAATGCGATTCCATATCGCTTATGTCTTTTTCATATTTTCTAGTGGCCTTCCATTTGTTAAGCCCTAGCAGCCTGAAGCATGTTGTAAAAAACCCCTTTTCTGTTATGGTTAAATGATAAAAAAAGTATATTGCAGCAGCCATTGCAAAAAAGCTCAGAGCCATAAGTTCTGCTGTTCTTTTTGAGACAGTAAAATTGGCTAAAATAATAAGTATGGCTATGCACGCAAAAAACCCATTCAGGCTTAAGTCCAATGATTTATCAATAACAACAGATGAAAGCGATTTTTTAAACTCAATATCATGGTTCTTGCTGAGAAGGTGCGCCCTCACAGGCTCTCCGCCTATGTGGGCAGCAGGGGTTATATAACTCACCCCAAAGCCAGCCAGCTTGTAAACAAAAAGCTTTGGAAAAGGCACTTTGCAGCCCTGTGACCTGAGGATTATGCTCCACCTGAGTGTATGCAGGAGCATCATTACTATTGACACTATTAAAAACAATATAAGCTTGTCAAAAGAAAAATGCCTGAATGCCTTTAATATCTCCTCAACCCTGATGTACCAAAAAAGCAGTATTACTATAATAATGCCAACTATTACGGACAATAACTCTGATTTTATTCTTCTCATTTTGAAAAACGAGCCTGCCGGGACTTTCACCAGCTTTTGCAACTTGGCTTTAATCTAACACCCACATTTTTTGCGAGCGTGAGGGACTTCAATTGCAGGGCAATTGAATGTCGCTCTTTGCGTATCAAATGGGCGTAACCATTTGCGTGCCAGCTTAGCAAAAAGCTGTTTTGAACCCGGGACCTACAGCTTGCTTTTGAACCAGCCCAAATCATTGAGCTTTGCTCAATAGGAGGCTGTCGCCCTATCCAGACTAGGCTACAGGCTCACATTGCAGGAAAAAATATCAAGCTTTATTAATGTTTTGTGTTTTATATATAGCATGTACAAAATAAAGCAGGTTCCAGAAGACTTTGTTGTAAAGGAAATGACAAATGTCAAGTTAAAGGATAATGGAGACTACACTTATTTTATTCTTAAAAAAAGAAACTACACAACAGAGAGGGCTGTTTCAGCTGTTGCAAATTACTTAAAGGTAGACAGAAAGAAAATAGGATATGCCGGCTCAAAGGACAAAAAAGCACTAACAGAGCAGATGATTTCTATTCAAAGGCTTAACAAAACAAAGGATATTAAATTAAAGGACATTGAGCTTGTTTACAAAGGAAAGGGCGATGAGAGGATAAGCCTCGGCGACCTGAAGGGAAATGAGTTTGTCATAACAGTAAGAAACCTGAACATAGGAAATATAAGGATTAATTCAAAAACCCTTCAAATTCCAAATTACTTTGATGAGCAGAGGTTCAGCAAAAACAATTATTTAATAGGAAAATCAATACTGAAAAAAGATTTCAGGAAAGCAGTTGATTTGATTTTAGAAAATTTTCCTGAAAAAACATCTGGTTTTGAAGAAGATGTAAAAGAGCATATTTCAAGATTCCCGAATGATTTTATCGGCGCAATAAAAAAAATCCCAAGGAAAACAAGGATGATGTATGTGCATGCCTTCCAAAGCTTAATATTTAACAAGACTGTTTCTGAGCTAATAATTTTAGATAAGGGCAATTACAAAAAGATTCAATACCAGCATGGATTTTTCGCTTTTCCGTTAAAACCAATGAAAAACATGAAGCTTCCAATAATCGGTTTTGGGACAGAGTTTAAGGACAACAAATTAAAGGAAATGTCATTGAAGCTGCTTAAAGAGGAGGGAATAGCATTAAGGGATTTTATAGTAAGGGAGATGCCAGAGCTAAGCTCTGAGGGCGGTGAAAGGGATATGTTTGCTAATGCAGAAGGTATTGATTTCAAGACTGAAAAAGACGAGCTGAACAAAAACAAAAAGAAATGCATAATATCCTTGACTCTTGAAAAAGGCTCTTATGCGACAATAGCCATAAAGAAAATCTTTGGCTGACTATTCCTCAGCGCCTTTCTTACATCTGCTATTATCTCATCAACCTGCTCGATCGGCCTGTTTGCATCAATGTCTGCAATGAGCCCCCTTTTCCTGTAATATGCTATCAGCGGGGCTGTCTGTTTGCTGTAAACATCAAGCCTTTTTTTTACTGATTCCGGCTTGTCATCATCCCTCTGGACAAGCTTTCCCTGGCATAAATCACAGACTCCCTCTGCTTTTGGAGGGATATTCTTAATATGGAATATTGCCCCGCACTCGCTGCAAACCCTTCTTCCGGTTATCCTGTCAAGGGTTATTTTCCTTGAAACTGTAAAATTCAGAACCCTGTCAATGCCAGCCATGCTGCTCAGTGCATCTGCCTGCGCTATTGTCCTTGGAAAGCCATCTAGCATAAAGCCGTTCTTGCAGTCGTCTTTTTTTAGTCTTTTCTTAACCATTTTTATTGTTGCATCACCAGGCACAAGATTGCCTCTGTCAATATATTTTTTGGCAAACAGGCCGATCTTTGTCCTGTTCTTAACAGCCTTCCTGAACATGTCCCCTGTTGAAATCTGCGGGATATTATATATTTTTGATATCCTTTTTGCATAAGTCCCCTTGCCGACTCCGGGTGGCCCGAATAATACAATTTTCATTTTAGCCAAAATACTCCTCATTGTCTTTTTTTGTTGATTTTTTTTCCCAAAAAGCCTTTATTTTTCTGATTATTGTTATTATTTCATCTTTTATTTTCTCCCATGAGTTAAAGAAGTCATTGATGAACTCAGCATGCTTTTCCTCATAGGGGTTTAAGGACAGTTCCAAGGACAATTTCTCAAGCACCTTGAGCTTTTTGTACAATTCAAATACCTTTTTTCTCTCATTATCATCAAATGCCTTGTACTCATAAATGGCTGCTATGTTGTCAGGGCTTAACAAACCTTCAAAGAACCCACACATTGTATTTATTTTATCAGCTATCTTTTTCCTTATTTCCCTTAATAAAAAATCCTCATTCTCTATTGTTGAGATTTCAAACTCTTTGTTTAATGCCTCAAAATCAGGCAGGGGATACTTTTTTTTCAGTTCCCTATATTTTTTTCTTATTTTTTCTTCCATTTCAGCATCTTCAATTACAGAATAAGCCTCGGGAGGGAGTCGAACCCTCGACCTGCGGATTACAAGTCCGCCGCTATAGCCACTAAGCCACCGAGGCGCAACCCTTGTAGTAAAACCATGGTTTATATAGTTTTCTGTAAAATCAGGGAAAATTTTATATAATATGCATAAGAATAGAGCAAATATGAAGACAATCTATCCAAGCATGTGTGTTGAGAGCTCTTCTTTTTTTACATCCTCTGTTGCAGCAGCGCTTGTTAATATAAGGGCGCAGTCAAGATACAGGCATTTGTGGCATTATTTTAGGCCCTCGCCCAATATAATATACAGGAGAAAGACTGCAAAACTAATAGATGTTGAGAAGCTTGCAAACAATGTAATAAAGGTTTATGATATTCTGGAAAATAAAAAATTTAACTCAATAATAATAGGTCCTGGCTCAGGGGCAGCAGCAGACATTGCCAATGCAGTTAATGCTCCATTGCTTCCTGTCCATACAATGGTAATTGAGCTCAGGTTGTTTAATCCAATAGGGCCGGATGATGTCCAAAGGTATGCAAAAGAGGGCAGTGGACTGGCAAAAATTATTTTAAGAAACAATGAAAATATCAGCATAATTATCCATGATGATGTCATACACGACAGGACAATGGTAAAGAGGTACCTAATTAATAGGATCAAGTTCAAAAAACTTCCAAGGGCATATGATTTCTTTATAAAAAAATACCTCAAGAAAAACGGAACAATAATATTCATAGAAAACACGCAGCCATGGAAGCAGTACAAAATTGAAAAAAACATCTGGTTTCAGCTCGGCGGCTATGGCGGAATTGGATTCAGGGAATATGTTAGTGGCTCTGAAAGGATAGACAGCTGGCTTAAAAAAAGCATCCAAAGGCACAGGGGCGGCTGGAGCCTTGACTATCCTCTTGAGAAAAACCCGGAGTCTGAATGGGGCACCCCAACAGGCCTTGATAAAGATGTTAGTGATTACTGCAGAAAAAACAACCTGAAATTCATAAAAATACAAACAGAACATATAACAAACCTCAGCCTGCTTAGCTCATACCTATGGTATGAAAGAAACAAAAAAGACGGGCATTCAAATGGCTATTCAATAGGGACATTCTGGGCGCACTCCCCAACAGCATCTGCATTATCAAGATACATTCCCTACTGGGCGCCATGGCCCGATGAATCAACCCTGAAGATAGCTGACAGCCATTTAAACAGGATGATAAATGACTTTGATGCTCCAAAAAAAGCCATATTTGCAAGGCATGGGGCAATTGGCCCTGATATTGTTGGGATAAGGGGCTGGAAAAACATGCTGAGAAGACATTTTGACAAAAAAAATATCAGGCTTCATGGAAGCCTGACTAACCTTGTTTACAACAGGATAAAAAAAAGGGTTCACTCTCTTGCAACACTAAACTCAGTAGAATCCTATATCAGGAATATAACAACCTGGGCAAAAAAGCTGGATAAAAAAAGCAAAGATTCTTTAACAATAAGTGATTTTGTTAGGATAGCAAGAAAAACAGGGCTGAAAGCAAAGGCGATTTTATGAAAATCGGATTTTTCACAAATGTTTACAAGCCAGTTATAAACGGGGTTGTCAGCTCAATATGCTCCTTTAAGAAAGGCCTTGAAGAGCTAGGCCATGAAATTTATGTATTTGTCCCAACATCCCCGGGCTACAAGGATGGTGAAAGGAACATAGTCAGAATTGATTCAGTGGGCCTGCCTCTTCAGCATGATTACAGAATATCGCTTCCGCCACTGGCTAAAAAAATGCTAAAAATTATCAAAAGCCTGGATATTATTCACACCCAGCACCCATTTGTTATGGGAAACTACGGCTCTTTTTTTGCAGATGTTTACGAGAAACCGCTTGTTTTTACACACCACACCCAGTATGACAAATACAGCCACTATGTTCCGTTTAGGCAAGAGGCAGTCAAAATGTTCACGAGGTGGATTGTAAAGGACTATGCCAATAAATGCGATTGTGTAATAGCCCCGTCTGAGAGCATCAAAAAGATAATTATTAACCAGGGCGTTGTCTCAAGGATTGAGGTTGTTCCAACTGGCATTGATTTAATGGTTTTTGAAAATGCTGACAAAAATATTGTCAGGGAAAAATATAATATTGAACCAGGGCAGAAGCTGCTTTTGTATGTCGGCAGGATAGCAAAAGAGAAGAATCTCGAGTTTCTCTTGAATGCATTCAGGCTTGTTCTTAAGAAAAAACCAGACAGCTACCTAATGCTTGTTGGATATGGCCCTGAAGAGGGCTATTTAGAAGGTTTAATTAAAAAAACAGGCATAGAAAAAAATATTTTCCAGGCCGGGGTATCAAGCTCAGTACAGGATTACTATGCTGCTGCAGACCTCTTTGTCTTCAGCTCTCTGACTGAAACCCAGGGCCTGGTTCTGGTTGAGGCAATGGCAGCAGGAACACCTGTTGTTGCAGTTGATTCAGCTGGAGTAAAAGATGTTGTTGATGGGAAAAATGGATCTCTGACTAAAAATAATATATCTGAATTCAGTGAAAGAATAATAAAGCTTTTGGAAAATGATGCATTAAGAAAAGAGATGTCCCAAAATGCAAGAAAAACCGCAAGCAGCTATTCAATCCAAAAAATGTCCAGAAAAATGCTTAAGGTCTATGAGTCAGTCTTAAAGTAATTACTCTTTTTCCTTCTTAAAGCTTTCCGGAAGGTCAATTATGTATTTTCCCTCCTCCAGCTTGTATATTAAGGGCCTTTTCTTAAACAAATTGACAATATCAAGCTCATACTTGCCCGGCTTTAGTATTCTTATTGACTCAAGGTCAAGAACAACCGGCGTTTCCACGCCCTTTTCTATTCCAATAAGCTCAAAAACATCCTTTTCAATCTCGTCCTTTTCCTTTGCTGTAAGCTCAGTCACTATATTTTTTGTCTCTTCAAGCTTTTTTTTGCTTATATAGAAAAACAATCTTCCGCCGCAATTGCAGCCCTTTAATATCTCCTCAGCTCCGTCATCATAGAGTTTTCCGCATCTGACGCATTGATGGGGCATTTTACCTCAAGAACTAGCTCTTCCTCCTTTTTCTGGGTTTTGAATCCTCTTCTGTAAGAAGCTGTATCTTGTCAGGGTCTTTTTTTATCTCCCTTACAATAGATGCAGGCCCGATAATTGTCAGGCCCTGCCTATCGCCAAGAAGCATGTTGACAAAATTCCTTTTCAGCCTTTTGAACAAATCGCTCTCTTTCTTGTTCGGATAGATGACAGACAGCTCTATTCCCTTGAAGTCCTTGTTTATCTCCTCCATTGTTGCTTTTATCAGCTCGGTTTCCTCCTCTTTCCTTAGCCTGCCCTCTAACAAGACAATCCTGTTCTCCTTTGCTATATTAAGCAGTTTTCTTATTCTCCCGACTGAGCTGATGTATTCTATTTCAGAGTATGGAACAAACTGCAGTGTTAACATTATCCCACCACCTTGAACAGCGCCTCATAAAACTCATCAACATTGGTGCCGTATCTTGCTGATATTCCAACAACATGGTACTGCGGGAATGCTGACTGGACCTTTTTTATCTTTGATTTTTTTAGGTCTATCTTATTGGCAACCACCAAAACAGGTATCTTTCTTGCCTCAAGGTTTCCGATGATTGTTATATTGACCTGGGAATACGGGTCTTTTGTTGCATCGAGGACAACAACAACTGCATCCATGTTGTCGAGCCACCTGATAGCGTCTATAACCCCTTTTGTTGCCTCTTTTGCCCTCTTCTTGGCTTTTCTTGCATCCAGACCGAATTTCATAAAGTCCTCATAGTCAATCTTGGTTGCAATTCCCGGAGTGTCAACAAGATTAAAAGAAATCTCTTTTTTGCCGCTTTTGATGCTTATCTGCTCTTTTATCTGTATTTCCCTGGTTTCATGGGGTATGTTTGTCACCTTGCCCATGCTCTCCCCAAGCCAGTCCTCGCAGATTTTATTTGCCAAAGTGGTTTTTCCAGAATTCGGAGGCCCGTACAGGCCAAGCTTGATGTGCTTTTTCCTCCTGAAAAGATTCTTGAAGAAAGCTTTTATGAATTTCTCAAATA
>CAYOHL010000035.1:0-9135 GCA_964403775.1 uncultured Methanosarcinales archaeon | reverse complement strand
AATGCTCATCCTCATACTAAAGTATGAGGTTTTCGCAAGCATTTCTGTGCATAATCATCTTATTCTTCTTGCAAATGTAATAAACCCTGAGAAGCCTATTCCATCTGATTTCGGCCTTATTCTTCTTCCCTCAATTTTCCATTCCCTCTCAATAAGCTCAGATGTTTTCAGGAACAGAAACTTATCGTTTTTTCTTAGTTCGTCGACAAAGCCTGCTGCCTGGGGAATGGAGGTTGAGTATGAAACAAAAAAGCCGCCGATTTTTAATGATTTTCCAGCATGTTTTATTACTCTCCACGGCTCTGGCAAGTCCAGGGTTATCAGGTCAATATTTCTTTCATCAATGCCTGAGTAAATGTCTTTTTTCTTTATTACAATGTTTTTCAGGCCGAGCATCTTCATGTTTTCCTTTACAATGCCGATAAAATCATCCCTTACCTCATAGGTGTATATTTTCTTAACATAGTTTGCAAGAAAGCATGACAAGGCCCCTGAACCAGAGCCAGCATCAACAACAATGCTTTTATCATTAATTCCTGTTTCTGCGATTATTAATGAAATGTCCTTCAACAGGATTATCTGCGCCTTTCTTTTAATTTTTTTGTAAAAGTCAATAAAGCTTGGTGAGAAAATAGTGAATTCCTTGTTCTGACCTGTCTTTATTGTGCTTCCGTCTTTTTTCCTCAGCTCTGTTTTTGGGATTACTCCTTCGCTTGTGTGAAAATCCCTCTCCAAATCCTCAACATAATATATTTTCCTCTTTGCAATGCTTACCTCTTTTTTAAGCTCTTCTATAAACTCTTTTTTCTCCTTCCTTACAAGGATTTTTTTCACTTTCATGAGAACTCCTTTTTATCAAAAAGCAGAGGCAGGGACTCGAACCCTGGAATAAGCGGGTTGCAGCCGCTCGCCTTAGCCGCTTGGCTACCTCTGCATGGCGGGCCTAGGGGGACTTTCACCAGCTTTTGCAACTTGGCTTTAATCTAACACCCACATTTTTTGCGAGCGTCAGCGAGCTTGAGGGACTTCAATTGCGAAGCAATTGAATGTCACTCCTGCGTGCCAGCTGAGCAAGCAGCTGTTTGCGAGCGTCAGCGAGCGAGTCCGGCTTTATGCCGGACATTGGTGCCAGCTTACAATTAAGCTGTTTTGAACCCTCGATCTACAGCTTGCTTTTGAACCTTGTTCAAAAGGATTGAACTCTGTTCAATAGAAGGCTGTCGCCTTATCCAGACTAGGCTATAGGCCCACAAAACAAAAGAGAAGGGTTTTATTTATAAAGTTTATTAAAATTATTCTTTTTCAGAGTGCATTGTGCAATGTTTTTTGCCCTCCCAATACACCCAGCATTTATCTCCAAAGGCCTCCCATTTAGCACAACCTTTGCAGCATTCAGGTGTCTTCTTTTTCTTTTTGGCCATATAAAGCTAGAAAAACAACTTTTTAATAAATCTTTCCATTAAGCAAAGGATAAATAACTAATAGATGTTAAAACAATTAAATCTCCCTATTTATAGATTAGAATAGAAAGATTTATAAAATCCAGTTAATTATAGTTAACCAACAGTTAATTTTAGTGAACTAAGATGAATAAAGCGTTAAAGGCTGTTTTGACATTTTTAGTTAACAAGCGGTATATCGGAGGAAAGCATTTTCCAGAAAAAATACTTATCAAATCAAGAACAAAATGGCTCACAAAAAAAGAAGTTAGAGAATTTGATAAGGAATATAAGAAAATAAAGCCTTATTTAGTTAGACTAAAAAAACGAACAAGAAAAGGATCGAGCTGGCATATAAGCATTAATCCGAAATATTTATCTGAAATTGAAAAGCTTTTAGAATTAGAATAGGTGATTTGAAATGAAAAAAAGTGAATATGGGACTTTTTGTAAAATTTATGGAAAGAGTTTACGAAACAAGGTTTTAGAATTTATCCTTGAATTGAGAGAATTAGATTTTGCAGTAAGCGATATTTTGGAGGAAATTAATATTTCAAAGCCTAAATTGTATCAAATAATTAAAGAATTGGAAGAAGATAATATAATAAAAAAATGCCGTGAAGTATCAGGAACACAATTATTTATTTTAAACCAAAAAGATGAAAAAGTAAAATTATTGATACAATCCTTTAATGAATGTTTAAAAATAGTTATAGAAGAGTTCAAAGAAGAACCCATATTAATAGCAAAAGTTTATACACCAGAAGGTATAAATGTGGTAGATAAATTAGCTGGGGTGATGCCTGTATGACTATTAGAAGAACTGTGAAAAGGGTAATTGATGGAGATACTTTTGAAGTTGCAAGGAAAATACAGGGAACTAATAGAATAAGAATAGCAGGACTTAATGCTCCTGATCCTAATCAAAAAGGATATAGTGAAGCAAAAAATAGACTTAGAAAACTAATTGGCAGTAAACAGGTAACAATTGTTCCAGTTGGCAGGAGCTATAATAGGTTAGTTGCGCACGTAAGAAGAAATAGGAAGAAAATAAGATAAAAATCAATTTTGAAGCTGTTAAGGCAGCCAGGTTTTTGGGTTTTTTAGCTTGTCTGGCAGGTATTTTTCCATGACAAAGTTAAGGCCGCCAACAGCCAAGGCCTGTTGCTCTGCCCTGACTTTCATATTATTAAGCTGCTTTATGGCCTTCTGCCACTCTTTGTAATGATGGACAAAGGGGTCATTCTTTAATGCATCTTTTCCCCTCTTCACATCAACCTCTTTTAAGGGGTGTGTCGGCAGTTTATAGTCTATGATGTCCTGCGGTGTCAGCCCAATAAACTTTGCATTAGGAACACAGAAGTATTTATTGATGTGTGCAGCATTTCCGCTCCCAACCTTTAAAGTCCTGTAAATGTTCATAAAGCCATAGAAATCACAGTCAGTAAACACATAAACAGGCAGGTTTTTTTCATCGCTCAACCTTCTTATAAAGCGCCTGCAGGCCCTTGTTGGAACACCTCCCATGCTGATTAAAATGCAGTTTGCCTTTTTCCAGTATTTGTGCTTTACCAGCCTTTGGTGCATGCCTGCTGTCTCAATTGCAAGTACAAAATCAGCCTTTGTCTCAAATTTTAAATCCTCCACAGAGTTAGGTATGGCATATGCCCCAGAGCCCATTTTTGTACAATCAATTCTAATCTCTTTTTTTGTATCCGGATCCTGGTCAATAACAATGAGCTTTCCAGAAACAGCTCCACCTTTTTCCTCAGGGATAAAACCAAGCGTTTCCCTGTTTACCATCATCATTGCCTCAATGTCATCCATAACAGTGTCTGATTCAGGCTGCTCCTTAAAGCGGGCATCACCCCAGTTTTTGCTTACATAGTACGCCTCTCTCTTTGTTGCAATATCATCATTCTCAATAAGCTCCTTTGAAAGAGCCATCATCCTCAGCGTTTGGGCAAATGTTTTTATTGTTGAGGCAGTTAATGTCCTTGTTTTTATCTTGCCCAAAAGCTTGAAATAGCCCTCTTTTAGGTCATAATCAACATTGCTTAATGAGCGCAATGGAACAGCTAAATCCGGCTGTTTTTTGCTTAAAATCTTTTTATAAATTCCAGAGGCAATTTCTTTTATATTTGAAGAAACCTTACTGCTCATTATCCTCCCCTTCTTCCTCATGCTTTAATGCAAGCTCTTCATCATAATCAGAATTTTTATCTTTGTCAAATTCCATTGAATCAACCCTGCCCCTATGCCTCTCTAAAATCTCTTTTAGCAACACCTCAACTTTCTTCTCTTCATCATCCTTTAAGCCAATTAGCTCTTTTAGTGCCTCTCCAACATGGGATATGTACTTTTCAATATAGCCTCTTTTCTTCAGCTCAAAGCCAACCCTTTTTTTCTTGTTTACATAAGAGCCGAGCTTTCTTCCTGCCTCCTGCATTGCAAGCTTTATCTCTTTTATTATTTCAGGATAATGCGCAATTGCCTCCTTGCTCTCAGATGTAAATGGAACCCAGACAGAAGCAATATGCACAAGTATGGTTAATGGCCCAATAGGCAAAGCACTATTGCTCTGCTGCATGCCATAGTTTCTCCATGCTGTTGATACAACTGACTTGAATATTGCACAGGCCCCTTGCTGATACAGTAAAGGAACCCTGTTTGCAAACCTGAGCAAATTTGCAGGCTTGTCTGCGGCCTGGTCACCGCCATAGGCAATTCCCACTTCAATAACAAAGGGATTTCCGCTGTATACGCTTGGATGCCTTGTTACAGAGCAGTAGAACTCTGCATTTATCTCTTTTCTCAGCCCCCTTTCAAGCAACTCCTGGCCGATTGGGGATATGCAGTCAGTCGGAGGGGCGATTATCTTTGTATTTTTTATTCCATTGACCAGCTTTTCAACCATCTCCAGTGAGAACTTAGCTGGTTTTGTATTTGGCAATAATGCAGCATTTTCACAGATTTGCTTTGCTGTTCCAGAGCCGACTCTTGAAAATTCCTTTGTAAGAAAGCTCTGGAGGGTTCTTGCCTCAGTCATCTTGAGCATCTTCATCATTCTTCCAAGCTCGACACCATATGGGTGAGGCTTTATTTCCTTTGGCTCTTTTGGAAGACTATCAGTTGCTTTTGCAAAAATTATCTGCTCTGCCTTGGGATTAGTGTAGATTATTGTTGCATGGGGATTAACAATGGCAGTCTGCTTTATATATTCATCAACGCCTTGGCCAGTTTTAAGATAAGATGCCTCAATATCAATCTCAACCTTTGTTCCATGATTCTTATTCCATTCAACAATCTCCTCCCTTAAAATCTGCGGCCTGTTTTTATGTGTGTCAATATGCAGCTCATAGTAATGTGCCGGCTCATCCGGGGATGTTTTAGATGTTATTTTTGCTGGGCGCCCTGTTGTCAGCTGGCCGTACATCACAGAGGCAGATATCCCAATTCCCTGCTGGCCCCTGCTTTGGCTTAGCTTAAAGAACTTGCTTCCATACAGTAATTTTGCAAATATTTTTGGAATCTGCTCCTTGACAATGCCCGGGCCATTATCCTCAACAATGATCCTGAAGCGGTCATTTCCCATGTCAATTGCCTGTATATTAATTTCAGGCAAAATCCTTGCTTCCTCGCAGGCATCAAGTGAGTTGTCAACAGCTTCCTTTATTGTTGTTAACAGGGCTTTTCTCTTGTTGTCAAAGCCGAGAAGATGCCTATTGTGGCTGAAGAATTCTGCAACAGAGATTTCGCGCTGCTTTTTTGCCATTTCCTGTGCTTTTGTTTTTTGTGGAAATTCAACAAGCTCTGGATTTTTTTCTGTCAGTTCATTAAGCTCTGTTTGTTTTATCATTTTATTCAATTCCCAGGTCTTTTCTTTTCATATCCCTTCTTCTTTTTTCAAGCCATTTGTAAACAGTCGAGTGCGGGCTGCCGTTTAATAATAACTCAACAGCCTTTCTTGCTACAGCAACCTTCTCTGAAAGGCCTATTATCCCGATTGTTTTGCCATAAACCGAGATGTATGTTTCTGTAAACTCCTCTATTATTTTTCTTGAGCGGCCTTCTGCCCCAATGACCCTTCCCTTTAGCCTTATAATGCTTTTTTTTGATTTAATATAACCAGCCATGTTGACTATTTCAAGAATATAATCCTGCTTTAACAAAAGCAGCGCTATATCCGGATTAAAGCCGCGTCCAACTGCCTTTACAACCTCTCCTGCACAGTAAAGCCCAAGGGCATCCTTGCCCTCTAAAAAAACATCTCCCTCGTTTGAGTCTATCCTGAGCTTCACATTAAGTGCTGACTCAATCTGTTTTTTTGTTTCTCCATCCTTGCCAATAAGCACAGCAATTCTCTCCTTTGGAATTTTTGTGTCATAAAGATATTCTGCCATTTTAAAAAGTGAATCATGGTTTGTTTTTAAATTTTTATATGCTCTAATTATTCTTTTATTGTTTTTGACTCCTTTAAATTTTTCAAGAAATACTCCAGGCAGTCAAGTGCGCAAAAAGACGCCTTTTTTCTGAAATCTCTTGGACCAAATATCAGTGTGTAATGCTCTGTGTAATAAGGGTTTATCGGATTTCCGCATACAACACATACTGCTTTTTCATTCTCCTCAATTTGTTGTATCTTTTCACTAACAAGTTTCTTTATATGTATTCCCTCTTCTTCCTCAAGGTCTTTCTGCAGCTTTATTAAATCCTCATGCTCTAAATTATCAACTATCTCCCTTAGTTTTTTCTTCATGTTTGCCTCTTTGTTTTTTGCTCTTCAAATTTTATAATCCAGTTATTTTTTTTAGGGTCAAACTGGAAAACAACATCATGCTTTTTGTTTTTGTCAAGCGCAAAAAGCAGCGGCATTGGTATGGTTGTCTCATAGCTGGAGCCGCGCCTGTAAAGCCTTCTTCTTATCTCGTGCATTTTCTTTTATACTTATTTTTTTACTTATTTTAAGTTATATTATTATACTTATAATTATACTTATATATAAATGTTTTGGTTTTAATGTTCAGAAAAATAAAGAATCAGCTTTTTGGCTTTGTTATTTCATGGACTGCCGAGATAAACAATCCTGCTGTCCAGCTAAACCTGTTCTCGCTCTGATAAATCCATGTTTTCACTCTTTGTCCTTTGCAGTTGTAGATTTCAGAGGTTGTACCACATTTGCAGATGAGCTTAGCGATCCTCTTAAGAACTTTATTAGCTTCTTTTTTCATGCCTAGTTTATTTTTTGCGATAGCATCAAAGCAGCCAATCCATGGCCAAGAATAGCCGTTATGGTATTTAAGGAGCCCGCCGATAATATTAAAAACAGATGAATTATACCAAGGGTATGAAGGATAGTTTGTTATCATAGGAATCCTATCCAGCTTGTTTTTCATTATGAATTTTTGTATTTTCATTCCTTTCTTCCTGTCTGCAATATCCCAGACAATTGCAAGCACATTGCCTGTTGATGAAAAATAATTTTGTCTTTTGCGGGAAATCCAGTCTATATAGTAACCGCCGTTCCAAAAATCCTTGTTAATGCCTTTCTTAACAGTTTCTGCCATCTTTGAGTATCCTCTAGCATCATCATTTTTTTTGAGCAGTGCTGCCAGTTTGCTAAAGTCAGATAATGCCTTGAAATAGCACACATTGGTAAACAAAACTTCCCCCTGCTTCAGGGCAGACTCTGCCCAGTTAGCGCCAAAGCCCTCATCTATTAACAGGTCATTGTCCTTGTCCTGTTTTGATATCCACGCCACTGCCTTTAGGATTTTTTCATAGTTATCCTCTAAGAATTTCCTGTCATTGCTTTTCATAATGTAATCATGGCATGCTATTATAAAGATAATGTTCTGGGTTACAGAAGGGGATATGAAATAACTGCCGTGGTAAACAGGAAACAAAAGGTTCCACCTTAACCTGAATCCAATCATATTTAAATAATATAAAGGGCTTGATATTCTCTTGGGTAAAAGCCCGTCCTTTCGCTGGTATTTTAAGTAAAGAAGCAAGTTTCTTTTTACTATCTCAAAATCATTTAGCCTGTTGGCGCCGAATGATGCAAAAAAAGAGTCCCAGGACCAGTATGTTCTTCTAAGATTGCCTGTGATAATGCCGAGAGGATAATAGTTTTTTCTTAAGTCCCTTGCTGCTATTTCATATGCCATATCAATAATAGACATATTCAATATATTATATAATAGTTATAAAAATCTATTGTTTTTTGGTTTTTTCACCGCAAAGTTTAAAAAGGGCGGCATAATTCCCTTAATTTACTGTCCGGTTCATTGGGCAGAACAAAATTTAGTAGAGGAATTAAAAAAATGGAAGGAAAAGTAAAGTGGTTTAATAGGAAGAAAGGGTATGGATTTGTAGAAGGCGAAGATGGACAGGATTATTTTGTTCATCACACAGCAGTAGGAGAAGGAGTATTTTTGCATGAGAATGATGAAGTAACCTTCGAAGCTGTTGAAACAGACAGGGGAAAGCAGGCCCAAAAGGTTGCTTTAAAGGGCTCAGGTGGAGCTCCAAAAAGGCCTTCTAAGAGGAAACCTGCCCAAGAAGAACCAAGCCAGGAAGAAGAACTAGACAGCGAAGATTTCTGATTTAAAGAAAAATTTGATAAAGCTAAATAAGGAACAAATGCAGTTCCTTAAATGATTTTTTTTGAAATTTTTATATTTTTTTCTTTTTAGTAACCTTTTTATATAAACCTGTTATTCTTTGTGTTGCGCGCTGGTGGTCTAACGGCTATGACTGCGGCCTTCCAAGCCGTATATCCGGGTTCGAATCCCGGCCTGCGCATTCATTAAAGAAAAAAGTTATTGCTTGTCTAAATCTAAATAATCCTTGGAGCTTATTATTTTTTGCCAAATGTATATTTCAAATTTTAAGGAGTTGTTTTTAAGATACCAAAGATTAAATTATTTCTTGTTTAGTTTTTTGGTTTTTCTTATTGTTTCTAAAACACGGGTCATTTTATCTGTGTAATAATCAAATTCCTTGGGCATGTTCGGAAATGGAACAAGAATCGTGCCAATATTAACATTTTCAAGCTGCCTGACTATAGTTGAGGGAAATTCTCTTAGTTTGCGTGAATCACTATCCCAGAGGATGCTATCATGAGCAAGAAAAACATAAACAAAATTATGGTTCCTGTAGAGTGAAACAAGCGGGTTAAAAACCTTATCAACAATATTTTTTGATTTATCCATATCATGCTTCCATTTTTTAAAATGATTTGAATTCGTTGAGGTCTTTGACTCGCCTACAAGAAGTATTTCTAATGTACTTTTATCTGAATAATCAATGCCTTTATTTCCTTTAACATAGCCACAATGAAAATAGCCCATACTATCAATCTCAGTGGCCTGCAATCCATGCTTTTCCTGATGATATGAATAAGACGGATCCATTTCAGGCGATTTCTCGAGTATTGTAAAATTTATTTTGCCTTTATGCTTCAGGAGGTATTTGTCATTGTATGTCACAACAAACTCTTTTCCAATGTTTTTTTCTTTTTCCTTGATTATGCCGCAGTCAAATCCAATTTGTGGGTTTTTTGGGATTTTTTTCTTTGCATCAATTATTAGTTCCTGCATTATAAGGCAAAGTGTATTCTCTCCTATTATTTTGCCTCTAAAATCATAAAAATCCACAGAAAACTCCTACCAGCATCTAAAGATGCTGGTTT